>NZ_JAXIOO010000034.1:0-35804 GCF_049311065.1 Arthrobacter sp. 7Tela_A1
GATGTCGGGGGGGGGGGAGGACGTCGGCGCTGAAGTTGCGGGTTCCGGGCCAGCCTGCCAAAAATGATGCGGAAGCATGATGGAGCGCCCGGGGGAAGGAATGGGGTTCGGAATGGAATCTGCGGGGCAGGACAACACGGGTAGGGGAACCGGCAGGCCGGCGGCCGGGGAATACGACGTCGTCGTCATCGGGGGCGGAGCCGCCGGACTGAGCGGTGCCCTGGCGCTGGCCCGTGCCCGCCGGACGGTCTTGGTGGTCGACGCCGGCGAACCCCGCAACGCTCCGGCCGCCCACGTGCACAACTACCTGGGGCAGGAGGCTGCACCCCCGGCCGAACTGTATGCCGCCGGCCGGCAGGAAGTCCTGCAGTACGGAGCGGAAATCGTCCAGGGCCGGGTGGAGACCGTAGGCCGGATCGACGGCGGCGGGTTCAGCGTTCGGCTGGCCTCCGGGGACACGGTGCGGGCGCGCCGCATCCTTGCGGCTACCGGAGGCGTGGACCGGCTGCCGGACGTCGAAGGGGTCCGGGAGCACTGGGGTACAGGCGTGCTGCACTGTCCCTACTGCCATGGCTGGGAGGTCCGGGACCGGGTCATCGGGATTTTGGCCGTTGACCTCGCCACGGCCGTGCACCAGGCGCTCATGTGGCGGCAGTGGAGCGACCACGTCGTACTGTTTTTGCACACCGCCGGGACTCCGGATGCAGAGCAGGCCGGGCAGCTCGCCGCCCGCGGGATCCGTGTGGTTGAAGGAAAAGCAGTCCGGGTCGAAGGGCCGGAAAAGGTCACCGGGCTGCGCCTGGCCTCGGGCGCGCTGGAACGCTGCGACGCCGTCGTGGTCTTTACCCGGCTCCAGGCCAGGGCGGGGTATCTGGCCGGTGTGGGGCTGGAGGCCGTCGAACAGTTCGCCGGGGAGATTCCAACCGGCACCGCCGTGCCGGTCAAAGCGAACGGCGCTACCGAAGTGCCCGGGGTGTACGCGGCCGGAAACGTCGCCGAACCCATGGTCCAGGTCATCGCGTCAGCCGCGGCGGGAATGTCCGCCGGGGCCGCGATCAACATGGATCTCATTACCGAGGACGTCCAGCGGGCGGTTGATGCCGCGCGGTCCGCCCGGAGCGGTTAGCAGGGGGACATCCGTGATTTCCAGTGCCGGAATCCTGCTGTACCGGTTCGGCAGGACCAGCGAAGACGCTGGCCGGGACGACGCCGCCGCCGTCCGGGTGTGGATCGCGCACATGGGCGGTCCGTTCTGGGCGCGGAAGGACGACCATGCCTGGTCAGTGCCCAAGGGGGAGTTTGTTCCGCCCGAAGATGCCCTGGCGGCCGCGAAGCGGGAGTTCGGCGAAGAGATGGGCTGGCCGGCTCCTGACGTCGAATACCAGCTTCTCGGGACCTTTCGACAGTCCTCGGCCAAGACCATAACGGTCTTCGCAGCCGAAGCGGATTTTCCCGACCGGCAGACCAGCAGCAACACCTTTGAACTGGAGTGGCCGCCGCGGCCCGGAACGCTGCGGAGCTACCCCGAAGTCGACCGGGCCGGCTGGTTCACGGTTGACGAGGCGCGGACCAAACTCGTCAAGGGGCAGGTGCAGCTCCTGGATGCCCTGGCCGTGCAGCTGCGAGGTGGCGCTGAACGGTGACCGGACCGCCGAGGTACTGCCCGTAGCGGGCGGCAGCCCGGCCGACGGCGTTCCAGTTCCGGTCGCTCAGGGGGGAGAAGGGCTGCACAGTGAGCGCTGTACCGGCACGTGTGGTTTTCCGGGACCACAGCCCGGCGACCCGGCCCCGCAGCACGAGGGTGGGCTTGAAGACGCCGTTATTGCCCGGGACGGTCAGCGGAGCGTGCTCGGGTTCAAGGGCTGCGCTGCGGTCCTGATAGCCGAGCAGGTATTCATCGAAACCCGGCAGCAGCACAGCGGTTTCCCGGTGGAAGCGTTCCCGGCCCGCAGCAGCGGGCGTGCCGGTGCGCAGCTGCCAGTACACGGAGCCGCAGTACTCAACCTCCTCGAGATCGCGGGACACCTCTGCGATCCCGGAGCGGACCGCCGTCAGGGGCAGTTTGCTCCACCAGGCAATGTCCGCGGCCGTTGCCGGGGAACGGCCCGTCAGGTACCGCCGCACCAGCTCACCCAGGGCATCCGTGCCGTTCAGGTCCCGGCGCCGGTCAACCCATTCCTCAAGCAGGACGAATAGCTGTTCCTTGCCCTCCATCGGGCCCAGGACGGTGGTTCCGGAAACACTGAGATGCCACAGCAGGTGGTAGCCGCGCTGGCCGGCAGTTGAAATGCCGGCAGATTCGAACAGGAGCAGCAGATCCCTGCGTCCCAGCCGGCCCCCGCCGGCAAGCGCCCGCTCGGTGAGTTTCCGGGCCCGTTCCAGCGTGCCGTCGTCGAGCTCCAGTTCCTCCCGGCGCCGGGCAGCGGAGCGCAAGGTGCGTTCAGCGGTGAGCTTGAGGATCCAGTGAACGTCCACGGAGCGGAGCACATGGAGTGTCCCGCGGAAGGGCCAGCTGCGGACCAGCGTGCCGTCGTCAAAGGCAGCCACGACATCGGGAAGGGACGCGCCGGAACGCAGCCCGAGGGACCAGTGCGCACCGGGGAGGTCCTGGCCCTGCAGGGCGAACAGACGGTCCACGGCACCGACGGGTCCGTCCAGGCTGGCAGGCGGTGTGCCCAGTGCGTGGCTGGCGGCGCGGCGGCGCAGCATTTCGGCCCGTCCGATGCGCTCCATGCGGCCTCCGTCCTGTGCAGCGCAGGGAAGTCCCTGCGGGCGTGGACAGTCTAGGCCAGCGAACCGTCCTGGGGGGCCGATCCCCGGACGGATCCGGGGCGGAGGTCCAGGAGACGGGACTCCACATGGTCGAGCGCCAGCCGGACAGCACCCGTGGCGACCAGCATTTCACCCAGTTCCGACACCGCCAGGCGCGGAGGATCCGGTACGTACCTGGCCAGCTCCTCGGTCATGACCGGAAGCAGCGCGGTAGCCGAAGCGGCAACGGCACCGCCGAGGACAATGATGCGGGGGTCGAAAAAGGTGGACACCAGTGCCAGCACCCGGGCCATCCGCCGGCCGATCCGGTCCAGGATCTCCGCTGCAGTAACGTCCCCGGCTGCTGCTGCCTCAAAGACGTAGCGGGCCGACACACGGTTGGTCTGCGTTCCCACTAACCGGCGGATCATCCCGTCATGCCCGGCGTCCAGGGCTGCGGTGCCCCAGAGGCGCGCCAATTTGGCGATGCCGTCCTGGTTCCCGACGCCGTCGACCAGTTCCAGGCCTCCCATGGTTCCGGCGCGTCCGCGCGCTCCATGAACCAGCCGCCCGGACTCAATGACCCCGGTGCCCAGGCGTTCGCCGGCCAGCACCACGGCGAGGTTGGCTTCCCCGGCGCCCGTGCCGCGCCAGCGTTCGGCAAGGGCGGCCAGCTTGGCATCGTTTTCCACCAGGACCGGCCAGCCGAAGCCGTCCCGGAACTCCTGCGTCAGTCCAAGGTCGAACATGGGAGCCAGTTCCTGCCCCGGTGCGATGGTACCCTCCGGCGTGACCTGGGCAGCGATACCCAGGGCCGTGCCCAGCACGGCAGAGGCCGGCACACCAGCTTCCTCCAGGGCCTGCCCCACGGCGGCGATCACGCCGGAACGGCGGTCGGCAGGCGTTCCGCCGTGGCGTGGGAACCGGGACTCGGTACCGCCGACGACGGTTCCGGCAAGGTCGGCCACCACAACACGGACGGTGGCCAGGCCGACGTCGAGCCCCAGGACATATCCGGCACTCTCGTTGAATTCGAAGCGGCGGGCCGGGCGGCCCTTTTGCCCTCCGGTGCGGGGAGAGGGCGCCTCGCGGGCCCAGCCGCGGGCAATGAGGTCATCGCAGACCGCGATCACCGTGGCGCGGGTCAAGCCGGTTGCTTCGATGAGGTCGGTTCCGGTGGCCGAAGGCACCGAGCGCAGCACATCCAGGACGGAGCGCAGGTTGGTGCGGCGCAGGAGCTGTGGAGTGCTGGCGGAGGTGTCCAAAGTTAGGGCCCCTTTGACGAGTGGCGGGAATAACAGCATAATTGTACTAGTTCATATATTTAGTTCCTAAATATAAAACACACTCGCTAAACGGAGGCCCTCATGACTGTACGAGTCGGAATCAACGGTTTTGGCCGCATTGGCCGCAACTTCCTCCGCGCCGCCCTCGAACCCGGCAACGGCTTCGAGGTCGTCGCCATCAATGACCTGGGAGACCCGGCGCAGCTGGCTCACCTGCTTAAGTACGACTCTGTGGCGGGCCGTCTGGGCCAGGACGTGCGGGTGGACGGCGACGGCAACCTGGTGATCGGGGACAGGACCGTACGGGTCCTGGCCGAAAAGGATCCCGGCAGCCTGCCGTGGGAAGAACTGTCCGTCGACATCGTCATCGAATCCACGGGCTTCTTCACCAACGCCGCGGATGCCGAAAAGCACATCGCCGCCGGTGCCCGGAAGGTCCTGATTTCCGCGCCGGGCAAGGGCGAGGACTTCACCGTGGTCATGGGCGTCAACGACGGCGACTACGACGGCGCCGCACATCACATCATCTCCAACGCTTCCTGCACCACCAACTGCCTGGCACCGATGGCGGATGTCCTGCACCGGGAGTTCGGCATCGAAAAGGGCCTGATGACCACCATCCACGCCTACACGGGAGACCAGAACCTGCAGGACGGTCCGCACAAGGACCTGCGCCGGGCGCGTGCCGCGGCGCTGAACGTGGTGCCCACCTCCACAGGCGCCGCCAAGGCCATCGCGCTGGTACTGCCGGAACTCAAGGGCAAGCTGGACGGCTACGCCATGCGCGTTCCGGTGCCCACCGGTTCCGCCACGGACCTGACCGTGACCGTTTCCCGCGAGACCACCGCGGAGGAAGTCAACGCCGCGTTCCGTGCGGCCGCGGCGACCGAGCAGTTCTCCGGGATCATGACGTACACCGAGGATCCCATCGTGTCCTCCGACATCGTCGGCGACCCGGCCTCCTGCATCTTCGACTCCGGCCTCACCAAGGTCATGGGGGACCAGGTCAAGATCGTCGGCTGGTACGACAACGAGTGGGGCTACTCGAGCCGCCTGGTGGACCTGACGAACCTGGTGGCCGCGAAGCTCAGCTAGCCGGCCTTCGGCAGCGCGTCCGGCCGCCGCGGTTTGCGGGACCGGGCTTGCACCCGGTGCGCGTACGTCCTGGCGCGGTCGCTCGAGAGGGCGAGCAGGATCAGCACATCCAGGGCGTATGCCGGCCAGTCGGCTGGCGTCGCCTGGTCCTGGTCGCCAACCAGAAAGGATGCGCCCTGCAGCAGGATCGACACCGAGCTCAGGGACATTGCGGTAATCCGCGCCCAGTTGGTTCCGCGCAGGATCAGGATAGCCAGTCCGGTTTCGAAACCGGAGAACACCAGCAGGACCACACCGGCGGGCACATAGGCCCCGGCGGCGTCGAACAGCTGCTGGTCCTGCCCGGCAAGGTCTGCGATCCAGGTGCGCCCGGCAAGGCCGGAGAAGATCAGCCCGGCGCTCGTCAGGGCTGCGACGACTCGCAGCAGAACGAGTGCCGCGCCGACCAGGGTTTGCGCCGGGCGCCGCACGGGCTGGTCGGGATGCGCCGGGGTCGGGGCGTCCGCCGGAACCGGCACCGCCGTTACATCTACGATGGGCAGGTCTCCATCCGTCTGGATGGAGTCGCCGCCGCCGTTGCGCGAGTGGTAACCCGCCGAGAAGTCCTTGATGACGTTGACCGTTACGCCCGGAGAGGCTGAACGGAGGGAAGCGAGGACATGGTCGCGTTCGGCGTCCACCTCCGCTCCGATCCGGTGGGTGACCTGCAGCGTGAAATAGGACAGCCCGACGGCGCGGTCGTAGGAAGCAGCGGCGAGCCAGTCAGCGCTGATGCCCCCGGGGAGCTTCCAGCCGTCGGGGCATTTCCAGAAGCGGACGTGGTGGCGCCGCCCGGGGTTTCCGTCCACCTCCTGCTGATAAGCGAAATCCTGCTGCCGGCCGAAAAGGTACAGCGGGCTGACGGGAGCGTTGTCATAGCTTCGGCGCAGCACCGTCGAGGTGATGATGCGCCAGCTGCTGGCCAGGTCCACCGGGTCGGCTACTTGCCAGCCCGAGGCCTTCAGTGCTTCTTGGAGCTGGGTTCCGGTGCCCAGTGCGGCGATGTTCACCGGATCCCCAAACAACCCGTCGCTGGTGCGGGTGCGTCCCATGAAGTAATTGGGAATGTAGATTTCCGTTAGGATCCGGTGCACCCGCGGAAGCACCAGGTATGCCAGGGCTGCCCAGAAAAACACCAGGAACCAGATGCGCCTCCAGCTGAGGCTTTCATCCAGCAGCAGCCAGGCGAACCAGATGGCCGCTATCCCGCCGAAAACAAAGAATGCCCAGTCCAGCAGTGTTTCGGGTTTCGGCGCCCCGGGGCTGCCGGTCCGAGTCATGCTGCCCAGCATGTTCCCGTGCTGCCGCCGCCGTCAACCGTCGCCCGGCGCACAGCTGCAGAAGGCGGCTAGCGGATGCCCTCATAGGCGTCGAGGGCGTGGCGGCGGGATTCCTTAAGGTCCACGAGGGGCTCCGGGTAGGCAGGAGCCAGTATTTCCGGAACCCATGCGGCAACGTACGCGCCGTCCGGGTCGAAGCGTTTGGCCTGGGTCTCGGGGTTGAAGATGCGGAAGAACGGCGCGGCATCCGCCCCGGAGCCGGCGACCCACTGCCAGTTGGCCGGATTGCTCGCCGGATCCGCATCCACCAGGGTTTCCCAGAACCATTCCTCGCCCACGCGCCAGTGCACGCCGAGGTTCTTGACCAGGAAGCTGGCCGCGACCATTCGCACCCGGTTGTGCATCCAGCCCATGGTCCAGAGCTGGCGCTGGCCGGCGTCGACCAGCGGGATGCCGGTGAGCCCGGCCTTCCAGGCATCCAGCGTGTTCAGCCCGTCCGGGCGGGATGCTTCTGCCGGACTGCCCCCGGGGCGGCCGCGCAAAACCGGAGGGGTCACCGGGCCTGATCCTTCCGGCCACTCCCAAGGGAAGGCGTCAAAGGCAGGCCGCAGGTTCTTCACGGCGAGGTCCGGGTTGTGGAAGAGCTGATGCCAGCAGAACTCGCGCCAGCCGATCTCCGTGCCGAACACCTCCGGCCCCGCTCCTTTCCCGCGCACTTTGGACAGCGCGTGCCAGACCTGGAACGGACTCACATGCCCCCATCTCAAATAGGGGGAGAGCCTGCTGGTTCCCGGCTGTGCCGGGCGGTCGCGGCCGTCGTCGTAGTCCAGCACCGGACCGTCGAGGAAGTTCCTCAGGGCCGCGAGTCCTGCCGCTTCCCCCGGCGTCCAGGCCGCTGCCAAGCCGGCAGACCAGTCGGGGCGGCGGGGCAGGAGGTCCCATTCCTCCAGAGTGTCACCGGCCGGGAATCCCGATGGCGGTGCGGCGGCTTTCGCCGGGGCGTCCAGGGGACCGCGGAAATCCAGTGCGCTGACGGCCCGCCAGAACGGCGTGAACACGCGGTACGGTCCGCCCTGCCCGGTGCTCACGGTCCACGGTTCGTGCAGCAGTGAGGCCTGGAAGCTTTCCGCGTGCAGGTCCGCTCCGACCGCCCAGTCCAACACCGCGCTGTCGACGCCGCGTTCCGGTCCGCCGTAGCGCCGGTTCCAGAAAATCCGCTCGGCGCCTGCTGCCAGCGCAAAAGCGGGAACGGCCTCGGCTGCCGGGCCCCGCAGCAGGACCAGCGGGATGTTCAGCGCGCCGAGGTCCTCCCGCAGCACCTGCAACGCGTGGTGCAGCCACCACTTGGCGGCCGAACCCAGCGGACGGATGGCCGGTGATTCCTGGTCAAGAACGTAGAGGGCTATAGCCCCGCCCCCGTGCGCTGCAGCCAGGAGCGCAGGATTATCGGCGGTGCGCAGGTCGTCACGGAGCCAGGCGAGGGAGACCACGTGCGGGTTCCTTTCACTGGGCAGTTCGGCGGGGCTGCTACGACCCTACCCGCGGAAGGGCCGGTGCGCCGGTCCCGGTTGTTAGGCCCGAGCCTCCAGCAGGATTCCGGCGAAGAAGTCCACCAGCTCCTGGTATCCGTCCAGGGGAAGGACCTGCGCCACGTACTGGTCCGGGCGGACCACTACCAGGGCGCCGGCGCTGCGGTCGATGCCGCGCAGGTCGAAGATGTCCGCGGCACGGGGATTCGGAGCAAACACCTTCTCGTAGTCGATCAGGCCGTACGGAGCCTTGCGGGGCAGCAGGAGCGGCGGCAGGTCAGCCACGCTGATATCGCGGTGTCCCTGCGGGTACACGGCCCGCACATCGAAGACTGCATCCGGATCTGAGCCTGCAGGGGTGTACCGCAGGAGCGGGGATGCCGAATCTTCGGCCAGGAAGCGGCACAGGCCGGCGAGGCGGGAGTTCGGATCCGCCGGCGCAGCGGCGTCGGCAAAGGCGTAGAGCCGCCACCGTCCGTCGGCCTGGGCCTGGTGGCCGAGTTCCAGCGGTTTCGCGTCCGCCAGCCGGATGACCGGAGCTGAGTGGAAGCGCTCTCCAACCGGGAAGCCCGTGGCCAGCTGCTGGTAGGTGGCGGTGCCGGTGATGGGGTTCTGCGGATACTCCGTGGCGAAGCCGGCCGTGAAGCGTCCGCCCTGGGTGAAGATGGCCTGACGCTCGGCGGCGTCCATTCCGCCGGCCTCCGGGTTGGCGGGGTCCTTGGGCTTCGCGGCCATGGCCGTGGACCACAGCAGGTCGAAATCGATTAGCTTCTGCGCGATCTCCTGCCGTTCGGCTGAGTAGGTGTCGAGCAGGGATTCCGGGCTGCGGCCCTGGAGCACGGCTCCGAGCTTCCAGCTGAGATTGAAACCGTCCTGCATGGAAACGTTCATGCCCTGGCCGGCTTTGGCCGAATGGGTGTGGCAGGCATCCCCTGCGATGAACACGCGGGGGGAGCGGCTGCCGCGGTCCTGCGGAGCGACGTCGTCGAACCGGTCTGCCACGCGCTGGCCGACTTCGTACACCGACCACCAGGCAATGTCCTTGACCTCCAGCGTGTACGGGTCCAGGATCTTGCGGGCTGCTTCGATGATGCTGTCGGCGGTGAAGCGGCTGCGCGCATCGCGGTCAGCGGGGTCAAGGTCGCCCAGGTCCACGTACAACCGCACCAGATACCCGCCTTCGCGCGGAATGATGAGGATGCTGCCTCCGGAGGCGGACTGGATGGCGGACTTCATCCGAATGTCCGGGAAATCCGTCACTGCGAGGACATCCATGACGCCCCAGGCGTGGTTCCGGGCATCGCCGCGCAGTTCTATGCCCAGGGACTTCCGGACTGCTGAGCGGGCGCCGTCGCAGCCGACGACGTACTTGGCCCGCACTGTGACTTCCTCTCCCGCGTCCGGTCCCTCGGTGCGGCGCAGCGTCACCGTGACGGGATACTCACCTTCAGCGCCAACGACGACGTCGGTTGCTTCCAGTCCGTAGTCCGGCTCGAGGCGGGTGGGGGAGTTGCGCATGTACTCGAGCAGGTAGTCCTGCATGCGTGCCTGGTTCACAATGACGTGCGGGTATTCCGAGAGGCCGTCGGCAACATCCTGGACCCTGCCCGTGCGCTCGATCCCGCTCCCGGTGCCTGCCGGACCCCAGAAGGTGGTCTCGTTGACCCAGTAGGCTTCGCGGACCAGTTTGTCGGCCAGCCCGAACGCCTCGAACATTTCCACTGTGCGGCAGGCAACGCCGTCGGCCTGTCCCTTCGCCAGCGGACCGCCCCGGCGTTCGACGACGCGGGTGGTGATGCCGGGGAACGCGGCGAGCTGGGCGGCCAGGACCACACCGGCAGGTCCCGTCCCGACGATGAGGACGTCCACTTCGGCAGGAAGCGGACCCTGGCCGTTCTCCCGGCCGGGGGCGGCAGGCCGGACATCGGGATCGCCGGGACGGTAGCCGTCGGAATAGAACTGCACTGTTGCTCCTGAGCGTGGTCGGGTCCGCTGCGGACCCGGAAACGGGACGCCCGCCCCGGGCGCTGGAACAACGTTAGTGACTCAGGCGAGAGTTCGGCATGTACATTCTGTCCAGCAGAATGGTCTGCACAGACCGCGGCCGCTGGCCGAGAGCCTAGGGCAGCGCCGCGTGCAGGTCCCGGCACGCCTTTGTGAGCGCTTCGGTTACTGCCGGGTCCTGGAGCAGCGCAGCCCGGGACAGCGGTGCGCTGATGGAGAGGGCAAGGGTGGCCGGCTGACCCGGCGCGCCCACCGGTGCTCCCACGGCTGCGAGGTCCGGTTCGGTCCGGCCGAGGTTGGCGGCGTAGCCCTGCCGGCGGACGGCCTCGAGTTCGTTCAGCAGCTGCTCCAGCCCGACCGGTGCCAGCGGAGTGCCGCCTCTTTGGGCCTGGCGAGTGCAGACGGCCGCGGCCATCTGATCCGGGAGGGTGGAGAGCATTGCCTTTCCGGCGGAAGAGAGGTGGACCGGCAGGACAGTCCCGGCGCGGTTGCCGACCCGGAGCAGCTGGGGTCCTTCGACTGTTGCCAGGTAGCGGGCCGTGGCACCAACCCTCTCCACAAGGTTCACGGTTTCGCGGACCCCGGCTGCCAGCGCTTCGAGATGGGGGCGCGCTGCGGCAATCAGGGCGCGCTCCTCGCCGGCGGCGGGATCCGGGCGGAGGGCCGGGCCGGCACAGTAGCGGTGCTGGTCATCCTGCAGCGCAAAACCGCGGTAAACGAGAGTCGACATCAGCCGGTGAGCCGTCGAAGGTGCCACGGCCAGGGCCTTGGCGGCATCGGCGATCCGCAGCCAGTCCCGCTCCTGCAGCAGCAGGATCAGCTGCAGGGCCCGGTCCACGGAGTCGACGGCGTAACCGGGTTTTTTGACGATTCGGATGTTCTGCACAGCAGAATCCTAGCTGCTCGGCGCTGCGGCCTCCGGGTCCTTCTCCGTCGGCTTGCCTTGCGGCTGTTCCTGGGCAGACCGGGCCGCCAGCCGGGCGAACGCTCCGCCGGCCGCGCGCAGTTCGGCCGCTGTTCCCCGCTCCACGATCCGTCCGGCTTCCAGTACCACCACCTGGTCGGCAGACTCGACGGTGGAGAGCCGGTGGGCAATGGTCAGGGTCGTCCGCCCGGCGGAAAGCTGCTCCAATGCCAGCTGCACCTGGGCTTCGGTGGTGTTGTCCAGGGCTGAGGTGGCTTCGTCCAGGACCAGTACCGGCGGATTGCGGAGAATTGTCCGGGCAATGGCCAGCCGCTGCTGCTCCCCGCCGGAGAAGCGGTGGCCGCGGGCGCCCACCAGGGTGTCCAGCCCGTCCGGAAGGGTGCCGATGGCGTCGGCGATCCGTGCTGCCTCGAGTGCCTGCCAGAGCTGCTGGTCCGTGGCCCCGGGTGCGGCCAGCAGCAGGTTTTCCCGCACCGAGGCGTGGATCAGATAGGTCTCCTGCGACACCACTCCGACAATCCGGGAAAGGTCCTGCGCGTCCAGCTCCCGGACATCGATGCCGTCGATCGTGACGCGGCCGTCCACGGGATCGTTCAGGCGCGGAACCAGCGACGCGAGAGTGCTTTTACCGGAGCCGGTGGACCCGACCACGGCGGTGGTGGACCCGGCGGGAAGCGTGAGGCTGATGCCGTGCAGGACGCGCGTTCCGCCGTCGTAGGCGAAGTCAACGTCCTCGAACCGGACGGTGCCGCGCACCGCGGCGGTGTCCACGTGCACGGGATGGGCCGGGGCCTTCAACTGCGGCTCAAGGTCCAGGTATTCGAAGATGCGGCTGAAGAACGCCAGCGCCGTAACCCACTGGACACCGATGTCCAGCAGTCCCATCACCGGACGGAAGATCGCGGCCTGGAGGCCGGTGAACGCCACCAGTGTGCCGATGGTCATGCCGCCGTTGGTGGCCGGAAATCCTGCGGCCAGGTAGATGACGGCGGGGATGGCTGCGAAAACCACCTGCATGGTTGCCATCCGCCATCGTCCGGCGAGCTGGCTGCGCAGCTCCAGCCCCACGAGGTTCCGGGAGCGGGCGGTAAAGCGTTCGGCGTCACGGGGGATGGTTCCCAGCGTTTTGGCCAGCCGGACGCCGGAGACGGACAGTCCTTCTTCGACCTGGGTGTGCAGGGCAGCGAGTTCGCGCTGGCGTTCATCGGTGACGGTTCGGCGGAGCTTGGCGACCTTGCGGGAGAGCCAGATGGCCGGCGGCAGGACCAGCAGGGAGATGAGGCTGAGTCCGGGGGAGAGGGCCACCATGGCCGCCGCGGTGGCGACCGTGGTGGTGAGGTTAGAGGCCACGCCGGTCGCCGTCGTGGTGACTACGGACTGCATGCCCGAAATGTCGTGGGTGAGGCGGGACTGGACTTCGCCGCCGCGGGTGCGGGTGAAGAAGCCCAGGGACTGTGCCTGCAGGTGGGTAAACAGCTTGACGCGCAGGGTGTGCATGACCTGCTGGCCCATTTTCGTGGCCATCCAGGTCTGCACCACGCCGATGGCGGACGTAAGCGCGGCGACGCCGACCATCGAGGCGGTGAGGATGCCCAGCAGCCGGATGTCCTGGTGTGGCAGGGCATCATCGATGACGGCTCGGACCAGGAAGGGTTGGGCCAGGTTGACCACGGAGGCTACGGAAATCAGGGCCACGACGACGGCGATGGTCTTCTTGTGCGGGGCGAACATCGCGGCGATGCGCCGCAGGCTGACCGGGTGCCGCTTCAGTTGCTTCTTATCTGCGGGGTTGAGCCGGGCCGGGCCGCGTCCGCCGCCGCCTCCGGGGCCGGAGGCGGGGGCGGGTCCGTCGGGCATTCCGGCGCCTGGGCGTTCACGGGTGGTGTTGTGCAGGACCAAAGGGTTGCTCCTAGTGCTAATCCTGGCGTCCGCGCGGTGGCGCCGTTCGGCCGGATATGTAGAGGTTACCTCATTATATGGGTTTTATAAGTGGCGAGTTCCTAGCGAGTTGATCTCTGAACAGTATTCATTCGATTTCGCCTTGTGACGTTGCCCTTCTAGCGCCACGCGGACGGCCTGCGTGTTTGGGGAGACTGGGGCGGCCATACCTTTCCGCGAGTTCGGCTCACTACCCCTCGCTGCCGCGGAGGCGGCCAGTAACTGGGATACTCCGACATATGCCCGGGCGCAATCTAAGGTGGGAGTTGTCTGGGGTGTGGGGCTCTCCTGTCGGTCCTTTCCGGAGTTTCCATATCACGTCGCTGCGTTCTCCAGTGAGACGCCGCGAGGCGGCGAAGGTGAGAGATAGATGTAAGGGGAAGCTGCAAGTTTAAGGACAACATCGAAAACACTGGCACGGTAGATGGGACTCCTTCGCCAAACCAGGAATAACCCGGAAAAGCGCAGACTCCACCTTGTAATCTTCATCTTCGATGCAACGCCAGACTCCAGGAAGGCCGTGTGGGACGCTTCGAAGTCCCTAGGAAGATGATCCCCATGGAATGGCCCACGCATGTACTAAGGCATTGTGTAGAACGAGCGTTCCACCGAGGTGAATATCATTGTCGTCACGCCGGTGAAAGAACTGTAGATATCTTGATGCTCCAGTGCCGGCTTCATTGCCGATCGCTCCTGCGAAAAATAGCCATCGCAGAGCGTCATCAGCCTTGGGAGCTTCCGCGTGGCCGGCGGTGGTCTTCTCCAAGCTCGCTTCGAAATCAGAGCGGTTAAACCGACGGACACTTAGGTCACGGAGTGCATCAACGATGAACCTGCCCTCCGCTTTGGGCCCCCCTCTGCCTACCAGTTCGTTCCGAACTGCGTCTACGAAGTACTTGGTGGCATATTGAAGTACGCCTTCTCTGACCACAGATGGACGTACCTTGGGGCCGCGGCTGGCCGCAGCATAACCGCTTTCTACAGAGCGAATATGTTCGAGTAGCTGAAGTAAATCCCTGGGGGTATGACGTGTAAGGCTGAGTAAATAGGCGAAGGTGTCAACCTGCTTGCCGCCAGCTAATTCGATTTTTTCTGGGAAATGTTTCTCTACAACATCGAAGGGTGCCTTTCCTATCAGGGATACGGCCTTTGCATCAACCAAGTCAAACAAACTGGCAGACTTTGCGTCACCTGAAAGGGTTCTCCAATCGAGTTCGATACCCCAATCGGTGCGGAGCTTCCCGCCGTCGGGGAGGTCGAGGCGGGAATAAATATCATTTCGTATTAGAAGTACTACGCCGCCGGTCGCACACTGCGCCCTCAGATGCTGATTAACAGACAATGCGCTCTGTACTAGCGCAGACATCGCCGGAATGTATCGATCATCATTTATGTAGATCGAGTCAAGGCCATCAAGGATTAGGAAATGCTTATTGTTTCCACCGGTTTCTTCAAAGGCCCACTTCTCCAAATAGGGAATGAGGTGGACAAGGTGAAGCGAATCGACGGACTCCTTAGAATAAATTTCGCCTATTTTGGGAATGGGCACTTTCCATGTTCGAGTGCTGGCTCTTAGTATGGCATTTTTTGGTGTTGGATCGAGGAATCCATATTCGCGGAGCTTGCCTATAACTTCGAGTGCTTCGGGATTCCTGTTTAGTGCGCTACTCTCGTCTTTCAGAATGACGTCGAGCAGGGCGCACAGAATAATGAACCGCCAAGCATTCAAAGAGCGAGAAAGGCCGGGACTTTCGCCTGTCTTTAATTGGTCCACTTCAGCAATTGGAAGTTCTGAAACGTCCCGCGTATGAACAACGAGATCTCGATCTCGACCTGTTTTGTCTAGGTACCAAGCCAAAGCACTTTTGCCGGTTCCTTTCGGTCCTAGCACAAGAAATCGCCCATCGTCGATTACGGCATTCACGATATTGCCGTGATTGACAAATGATTTTACGAAACTCTCAGGCTCGCGGATAGCTTCCGTTTGTGCATCGGCGTGCCCGAAGTAAAGTTCTGTATACCCCATTCGACAGATTCTGCCACAAGCTTTTCGTATTTCCAAGATTTTTAGAATAACCGGCGGCGGACTGAGATTCTAGTGGGGTGTGGCGTGCACACAGAATGGCATTGCAGCGCCGTTCCTTGGTCTATAGCCGGGTGTCTGCTAGGCCTGCAGCTCCTCGTAGAGCAGGCCGCTGAGTATTTCGAGCAAGGCCCGCATCTTCGTCTTGTCGCCGAGCGCCTGCAGGCTCAGGTTGTAGTGGCTCTCCATAGAGTTCGTAACCGCGTCGCTGAGGGCGTTTTCTAGCTGCGGGCTGCTGTTGAAGTGGCTGCGCGAATTGTTCCGCGCTTGGGTCTGCAGAGTCTCGTTCTTTACGAGTTCCCGCCGCACGCCTTCCACGAAGTGGGCAACAGCGTCGAGCTCTTCACCTTCAAACGGGAGGTTGGCCTGCTGGATGATCTCTTCCCAGGTCGCCAGTACGGGATCTTTCGTCTGCCCGGAACCTACGTCAGTTGGGGGCTTCAGGAGCGCTTCGTCGTCATCGCTCAGTTTCAGCTGAGCCTGCCCTTTGTCCTTCAGGGCGTACTTGGCCAGGACGACGCCGGACAGATCCAAGGCCACCGGGGCATCACGCACACGCAGGACCGGCTGGAGGTGCTTGTAGAAGATCAATCGCTTCTCCAAGTCAGGGTCGGCGAAGTTCACGATCTGTGAGAGGAAATCGTAGGCACGGACGAAGGACCCCAGGTCCTTGCGGAACAGGTCCAATTCGTCCTGTGTGGTCTTGTCGCCGGACGCTACAGCCGCGTTGTACCTCGTATTGAAACGGGACTTAGCCGGCGCGACCCACCCGGAGAGGGCGTTGTTGCCTTCCTCCCTGACATAGGCCTGGACTAGTCCGTCCACCTCCGATTCGAGGTAGATCTGCGCCGCGTCCAGCTTGTTTTGCAGATCGTGGACGACGTTCGGATCCGAGGTCCCCTCGAGCCGGGCCTCACGGAAATAGGGCTTGAAAGACGCCAGAATCTCCTCGGGCTTGTTTACAAAGTCAAGAACGAAGGTCTGGTCCTTTCCGACGGCGGTGCGGTTCAGCCGGGAAAGCGTCTGCACGGCGGAGACACCGGACAGCTTCTTGTCCACGTACATGGCAACAAGCAGCGGCTGGTCGAACCCGATCTGGAACTTGTTGGCCACCAGCATGATCTGGTACTCATTCGTCGCGAACGCCTCTGGCAGCGTCCTGCCTTTGAGCCCCGGGTTCATGTTGAGCTCCGTGAAGGACTCCGGGCTTGAATCCTCGTCAGTCACCTCTCCGGAGAATCCAACCAGGGTGCCCAGGTCTGAGTAACCGGCGTCGGCAATGTACTTGTCGATGGCGAGCTTGTAGCGGACAGCTTCTTTCCGCGAGCCGGTGACCACCATGGCTTTGGCCTTACCATCCAGACGCCAGGCGATGTTGGCACGGAAGTGCTCCACGATGACCTGCACCTTTTGGCTGATGTTGTACGGGTGCAGCTTCACCCAATTCATCAGCGACTTCAGGGCTTCGGACTTCTCCACCTTGCTGTCTTCGGAGTCGTAGTCGCGCCCGTTGTGCGCGAGCCGGTACGCCACCTTGTAGCTGGTGTAGTTCTGCAGCACATCCAGGATGAAGCCCTCTTCGATGGCCTGCTGCATCGAATACAGATGGAACGGCTGGGGGAGCCCGTCCGGTCCCGGGCGGCCGAAAAGCTCCAGGGTTTTGGCCTTCGGGGTGGCAGTGAAGGCGAAGTAGCTGATGTTCTTTGCTTCTGCCCGCTCGGCCATCTCCGCGGCCAGATACGCCTCAATGTCGATCTCGCCCCCGTCATTGACGTCTTCGAGTTCCTCCACGGAGAGGGCTTGCTTCACCTTGTTGGCCGTGGAGCCCGTCTGGGACGAGTGGGCCTCATCGGCGATAATCGCGAAGTTACGGCCGCGCAGGGCCTGGGATTCGGCGATCGCCTTCAGCGCGAACGGGAAGGTCTGGATGGTGACGACGACGATGGGTGTGCGGGCGATCAGCGCCTCAGCGAGTTCGGCGGATTTGGAGCCGCCGGTGCCCTTGATGGGAACAACGACGCCGGACTTGTGCTCGATCTGGTAAATCGCATCCTGCAGCTGCGAGTCCAGAACGGTCCTGTCTGTCACCACTATGACGGAATCGAAGACCTTGTGGTCCTGTGCATCGTGCAGGGAACTCAGCTGGTGAGCCGTCCACGCGATCGAGTTCGTCTTTCCCGAACCGGCGGAGTGCTGCACCAGGTAGCGGTGGCCCGGGCCCTCGCTGCGTGCCGTGTCGATGAGGTTCGTAACCACATCCCACTGGTGGTATCGCGGGAACAGCAGGGATTTGCTGATCACCCGTTCACCGGTGACCGGATCCGTTTTGTCACTGACCTGCAGATGCAGGAACTTGCCGATGATGTTCAGCCAGGCGTCCGGCTGAAGCACCCGTTCCCACAGGTAAGTGGTGGCGGATCCGGACGGATTTACCGGGTTTCCGGCGTGGTCCCCGTTACCGAGGTTGAAGGGCAGGAACCGGGTGGCTTTACCTTTCAGCTCGGTGGTCATCTGGATTTCGTCGTTGCTGACAGCGAAGTGCACCAGGGCACGGCGGCCGAAGGCCAGCAGCGGCTCTTCCTTGTTCTTCGCGTTCCGCGGCATCCGGTCGTTGCGGTACTGGGCGACGGCGTCGTTGATGTTCTGGGTGAAATCGGTCTTGAGCTCGATGGTTGCGACTGGCAGCCCATTCAGGAAGAGGACCAGATCGATGCTCTTCTTGGTGTCAACCGTGGAATAGTGCACCTGGCGCATGACCCGCAGTCGCACCTTACCGTAGCGTTCCAGCGTGTCAGGATTTAGCCCCATCGCGGGTTTGAACTGGCACATGTCGAACTTCGCGGCGACATCCTTGAACCCGGTGCGCAGCACAGAGAGCATCCCTGCTTCCTTGGTGGCGGGTTTGTCCAGCACCTTGCACAGGCGATTGATCAGGTTATTTTCTGCCAGGATGCGTTCGGCCGGGGAGTCACTTGACTTGAGGACCTTGGCCAGCTCATGGGGTTGCGTGTCCTGGAGCCAGCCGATGACGTCTTCCGGTACGACGGCGCGTTCGGCGTCGTAGAGGTCACTCGCCTTGCGGTGCGGCTCGTAGATCCACCCCTGGGTCGCGAGTGCCTGGCAGATTTCCTCTTCGAACGTCACTTCGATGTGCTGTGCCATGTGTTCTTCCCCCTAGAACTTATCGAAAAAGTCCTGGTCGACTTTCTTGACGACGACGGTGCGGTCCACTTGGACGCCGACCCCGTATTCGAACATGAGTGTGGCAAGGCGCTGCCCGTCGATCAGGATGAGTGTGTAATGCGCGGTATCCCGTGCCACAGCCCGGGCACCGCTGGTGAAGCTGGACGTGGTGATGAAGATGCCCTTTGTGGCACGGAACTGGCCCAGCGCACCGCTGAAGGCCTGGACCTCGGGAGCGCCGACGTTGTTGCCTTCGGAGTATCGCTTGGCCTGCAGATAGACCCGGTCAAAGCCCAGAGCGTCCTGCCAGACGATGCCGTCCACGCCTTTATCTCCGGAGCGCTGCGTGGGTTTGAGGTTGTCTTCCCGGTCGGTGCCGTAGCCCAGGGCGCGCACGACAGGCGGGATCAGGTGCTCGAAGGCATCAGGTGAGAGTTCCAGCAGGTTGCGGTATATCTCATCGATCACTACTTGGTTCAGTTGAGCGGCAGATTGCTCCAGAGCCTCAGATGGGTCGGATTCAACGACGACGGCGCTGGCGTCTTCCGCTGACCCCGGCAGTGCGCTGGTAGTTGCAGCCTTGGGTCGGCGGGAGATGTTCTGGTAGGCGCGGTACGGCTCGTATCCCATCAGCGTCTCGTGCGTCAGCCGTGCGCTGCCGGCTGCGCGGGCCAGCCCTTCGTCAGAGATCCGGTATTGTCCCCGGGCTTCCCGGATGAGCAGGCCCGCCTTCATCGAGTCGAAGACTGCCCAGTTGATGCGGTTGGCCCAGCGTGCCTCACCGGAGGACATGATTTCCGCCATGTCTTCTTCGCTGAGGCGTTCGCGTTCGGCGACGGCCGCACGGATTCCTGCATTCCGCCGGATCTGTCCGTCAGCCATGATCCGAATGACTGGGTCGATGAAACCGTGCCATTGGGGAAGTGCCATGGCTATGCCGCCATTTCGCGTACATCGATCTTGCCGGTGACTGCTGCTGAAATGAGTGCGGAGCGGCGCTCTCGAAGCAGCGCAATGGCTTGCCGCGCCTTAAACGCCAGAACATCGAGTTGTTTCGTCCTGCCGTCGAGGTATTGGGCTATTTCTTCCTGCTCGCTAAGGGGTGGTACCGCTAGATCAATCGTAAGAAAGTCGGAATAGGATAGGTTTTGCATACTGGAGCTGGCGCCTACGCGGCGAAATTGTATTTGTGAACGGTATCCATCTGTTTTAGTCCACCAGTACATGAACCGCGTGTTTGCGTCTTTGAAGTCGATTTGCCATAGCTTGTCTGAAAGGAAAAGCGTAGGCATGTCGGTTTCTGGAGCACCGGTTGATCCAACGAGGTCTGGCGTGTTGGCGCGGTTTACGATGAGGGTTCCTCCCCGCACGGGGCACGTCGCCCGGTCGACGTCTTCGGGCACCACGGTCTTATTGGAACTAGCCAAGAAGTAACCCTTGGATACGGCACCAGTTTTGAGGACGCCTATATGTCCTGAGCCGGCCGGTACATCCGTTCCGTTGACACTCGTCCCTGATTCCTGCTTTGGATGCGTCCACTTTATTCGCGAAGCCGCCCAATGGATGGGTGAAGCTGGAACCCATGGGATGCCGGAAGGCTTGGTGGGGGCGGAGGGGTCGAGACCCCTCGTGACGGCTTGGGTGACGATGGCCTGGCGCTTCTCGGCCAGCAACTCGATGAGCCGCTCCTGCCTCACGATCAGTCTGTCGATTTGTGCAGTCTCACGGTCGAGGAAATCTACCGTTAGTTTTTGCTTATCTAAGCTCTGATAGGGAATGCTGACCCCAGCGAGGGCGGACGAAGATAGCTCCAAGAAGGTAGATCCTTGTCCCAAGGACTGCATTTCTGGATTGGCATGAGCAAGTGCATACCGCAGAAACGAAGGATGGATCGTGGGATTCGGCAGCAGCGCCTTGCAGCCTTGGTTGAACGCCATTGGAACAGTGTTCGTAGCCACATAACCGATGGGCGCACGCGTGGACACGATAACGCACTGTGACGGCGCCATTGCTGAGCCCGACTTCGCTCCCTGTGGGGTAAGGGTTCGAAGTGTATGTTCCAAATACGCACCGTTTGCCCTACCGACGTCCACGGGCGTTGCCCAGGGAACTCCTCCATCCCAGTTCACCGGGTCCGAAGTGGGTGTGCCGCCGTTCAGTATCTTCACGAGACGACGTAGCGGTACGTTCCTGACTGTCACTTCTCGACCTCGGATAGAAGTGCAGTGATCTCGCCAATTAGCATGTTGAGGTCGGAATCGATATCTTCCAAGGACCGCGGAGGAACGTACTTGTAGAAGTGCCGGGTGAAGGGGATTTCGTAACCAACTTTGGTCTTGGATTCGTCGATCCAGGCATCGGGAACGTGGGGGAGTACCTCTCGCTCAAAGTAGGTCTGGATGTTCTTGTTGAGTGGGACGTTCTCGGTATCGCGGAGCTCCGGATCCGATTCAGGTTTGTTCTTGGGCCCGGTGCAGATGTCCGCGGTTTCGTCGCGTTCGGAGAGGCCGGCAAGCACGGATTTGAACACGGGCGCAGGCAGTTTCAGACCAGTGGTGTTCAGCAAGGGTGTCAGGACCTTCAAGAATCCTTCGCGATTTTTATGCACCCCTGCGTTTTCCTCGGCAGCAGATCGCAGTGTCTTATCCAATAGCTCTCGGACATCATCCGAAAGCTTTAGGACAGGCTTCTGCGCCAGGGCTGCATCGATCCGCTCTGAGGTGAACGCGAAGTTCAACCGGAGGGGTCGTTCGACCGTGATGGTGGAGTAGCCGAAGTCTCGATTGTCGAAGATCTTGGAGATCTCGCCGTCGTCCTCGAATGCTCCGTAAAGCTGGACAATCCGGTCGATGTCCTCCGGGCCGAGTTCCTTGCGCTTGGAACCGAGACTCTTGCGCATCTTGCGGTAGAACTCCACCCCGTTGATGAGCTGGATCTTGCCCGCACGGCGCGGCGCTTTTTGCTTCTTGGCATTGGACAGAATCCAGACGTAAGTGGCGATGCCGGTGTTGTAAAACATGTCCGTCGGCAGAGCGATAATCGCTGAAACAAGGTCGTTCTCTATCAGGTACCGGCGAATCTCGGACTCGCCGGATCCTGCGCCGCCGGTGAACAGCGGGCTGCCGTTCAAGACGATTCCAATGCGGGAACCGCCCTCGTGCACCGGCCTCATCTTCTTCACCAGGTGGAGCAGGAAGAGCAGCGACCCGTCGCTGACCCGGGGAAGCCCAGGGCCGAAGCGGCCGTCGAATCCATGCAGATCGTGTTCGCGCTGGATCTGCGGCTGGATCTTCTTCCATTCCACCCCGAACGGCGGATTGGAGAGCATGAAGTCGAACTGCTGACCGATGTTCTGATCATTAGCCAAGGTGTCGCCGACGGAGATCTTGGAGATGTCCTGTCCCTTGATCAGCAGGTCTGCCTTGCAGATGGCGTAGGACTCGTCGTTGATTTCCTGGCCGTAGGCCACCAGCGAGGCGCTCGGGTTGTGGTTGTGCAGGTGCTCCTGGGCGACGGTGAGCATACCGCCGGTTCCGGCGGTGGGGTCGTAAATGCTGCGGACGACACCGGGCTTGGTGAGGACTTCGTCGTCGTAGTTCAACAGCAGCTGCACCATCAGCTGGATGACCTCACGTGGGGTGAAGTGCTCACCGGCGGTCTCGTTGGAGGCTTCAGCAAAGCGGCGGATGAGCTCCTCGAACATCAGCCCCATCTCAATGTTGCTGATGGTGTCCGGGTGCAGATCGATCGTGTCGAAGGCCTTGGTTACGTGGTAGAGCAGGTCCGCGGCATCCAGCTTCTCGAGTGTCTTGTAGAACTCGAAGCGTTCGAAGATGTCGCGGGTGTTCTCCGAAAAACCCTGGACGTAGTTCTCGATGTTCGCCTTGATGTTGCTGGGGTCAGCGAGCAGCTTTGCGAAGTCGAACTTGGAGGTGTTGAAGAAGCTGTACCCGGAGGCCTTCTGCAGGAAGGTGTCGAGTGGAATGTTCAGGTCCTTTTTCGCTTCCTGCTCTGCGAGGACAACTTCTTTGGTTTCCTCCAGGACGCAGTCCAGGCGGCGCAGGATGGTGAACGGAAGAATCACCGAGCCGTACTGGGCGGGCTTGTAGGTGCCCCGCAGGATGTTGGCGATGCTCCACACAAGGTTGGCGTTGTTGTTGCCGGCCATTTAAACCACTTTCCCAGCCGACGGGAGAGGGAATCCGCACAAAGCTGCGCATGGCGGCACCCCCTGCCGTGCAGCTCATTGACGACGCACGTTCTTAAGTTGAATTGTACGGCTGGGGAGTGACATGTCCCGGCCCCACGCGGACGAGAGACCGATCCTGACCACGCTCGCGGTGCTATGGCTACCTCGCAGTTCGGCTGGACATTGCTAGCCGGGGGAGGGAAGCCTAGTCATTCCGACGTAAAAATACTCGAGTTTTTCCTGCGATAGCTCATGATTGGTGGAGTCCAAAGTACGTATGCCGCTGAGCGGCAACCAGGGGGGATTCCTTGTTTGAACGGCTATCGCTAAACACGTCCTTGTGCGAACCCTGTGAGGGGCGATGTTCAAGATGACGCCGGCTGAGGCGCGTGCAATTCTTGGTCTTGCGGCTGACGCCACGATGGATGAGATTGAGTCGGCCTACCAGCGGCGTTCCCGGTTCATCCACCCGGATAGGTTCTCAGGTCGCCCGGAAAGTGACATTAGGTTTGCGACTGCTGAGTTCCAACGTATCGGTAACGCCCGTGATTTGTTGCGAGGTTGTTTTTCCGAAGCGGAAAGTACTTCGGCGGGCGCAGATGATTCCGAAACTCCCACGTCTGGTTCTGGAGAAGAAACATTCGAGGAGCCGGACCCGACTCGAGTCTTCATTACCATCCCGCATCACCGCGCTGTGGCGGGGAATGTCATTCGCGTCCAATCCCCGTCCGGGGAGAATGTTTCCATTCGTCTTCCGCGTTCTTTCGATTCGAAGCTGACTGTCCGCATCAAGGGACGAGGGGACCGATCGTTCTCCAGTGGTGTCCGGCCAGACCTACTGGTCACCGTGGTGGCGAAACCGGTGTATCAACGTACCGCCTTCCAAGAGAGTTATAACGTGCCGGATCCCGGGCGGCTTGATGAGGACCAGGTACCCTTAGTGGACTATAAGGATTCGCCGACCCGATCCAATATCGTTCTTCCCTGGATTATGGGCATCATCATCCTAGGAGTCATCGTAGGTTCGATTGCGGGATCTCCTAACCCCGATGAGCGTCCTCAGTCTGATTCAAATGGGTCTGCGTCGAGCGAGGTCTCTACTCCTGAAGGTTCGATCGAGTTCTACGCTACTGGAGATTATGCAGCGAGCTGCCCGGATGGTTCTTCGTCCTGTTGGGTCTGGCAACTAGTACCGGAGGAGAGTTGCGAGAATGCCACAATTAGCGTGGAATTTTCTAAATCGTCAACCTCCAAGTGGAGCGAGCGTACAGCCTTGCATGGACAAACGCTTATTGCGGGCACTGCATCGACCATAGTCGTCGGCGGTAGTGCCTCCAATCTGGAATATGCAGATATTTCTTCGGTGATTTGCCGGTCGGTATGAAGTTCCATTCCAGCCCGAGGTGTCAAATATCCGTATTCGTAAATCATGTCGGCAGCACATGGGCAATCCTCCATCAGAGCGGCTCAGCCAGTTCAGGCTCTAGTGTGGCGGCTGCCTCACAGTGTGGCTGCACGCCGAATGGCTAGACTGGGGAAATGCCGAACTCCGACGCTGATTCCGCTGCCCTGGGCGAGCTGATGCACGCCGCCTTCCGCGGCCTGCGGGGCCGCTGGATCCAGCAGCTGGCACCGTTTGAGTTGACTCCGCACCAGTACCGGGCGCTCAACGCCATGGGGCGGAACGCGGACGACGGCGGGATGCGGCTGAAGGACCTCGCTGACCGGCTGCGCATCGCACCGCGCTCGGCCACCGAAGTTGTGGACCAGCTTGAGGCTAAGGGCCTGGTAGAGCGCGGACCCGATCCGTCCGACCGCCGGGCCACGCTGATTGCCCTGACGCCGGCAGGGACCCGGATGCGCGAAGGTGTCCGCAGGGACCGCGCCCGCGAAGCAGACGAGTACTTCGCCGCGCTCTCGGCCGACGACCGCTCGGAACTGGCACGGATCCTCGGGCAGCTGGCCGGAGATGTGCCGCGGCGGCACCCAAAGCCGTAATACCGGGGCTGGGAACCCGTTTCCTGGAGATCCGAGGAAATATCCGGGCGCGGGGCGCCGGCCGCCCGCGGCATCTGTTCGTCCGGGTCAGGGCTCCCGTACCGTCGGTAGGGACAGTGCTCCGGCAGTCTGCGCGGCGCATGTTCGGCCAACTGGGAGGTAGTTCCCGTGCCCTCATCCGTTCCCGGCTCTTCCGGCGGCACCACAGCAGCCGGCACTTCGTCCGGCACCACAGGCAGCGGGATAGGGGCATACCTGTCTCCCCGGACGTGGCTGCTTCCGCTGTTTGTCCTGCTGCTCCTCGGCGGCACAGGTTCAGCCTTGTATATTGGCGGACTGGGAAGTCCCGCCGGCCATTTGGAGCATGTTCCGGTTGCCCTGGTGAACCGCGACGACGGTACTGACGCCAGCGGAACCCAGGAGGACTTCGGCCGGGACCTGGCCGGGACGCTGAAGGAAAACTTCGACAAGACGGACGACTTCGATATGCGTCCCCTGAGCTGGGACGAGGCACAGGCCCAGCTGCGGTCCGGGCAGGTCTATGCGGCAGTCGTGCTGGAGGAGGACTTCTCTGCCGACGCCGTCGGCCTTGTCTCCTCGAGCCTCACGGACACGGAAGCGACACGGCCGCACATCACGTTCTACACCAACCCGCTCGCCAGCCCGCTGGGCAGCCAGCTGGCAGCCGATGCCATCGTACCGGCACTGGATGAAGCCAGCCGGAACCTCGGCGAACAGCTGGAGGAATCAGCGGAGCAGGCCCGCGCCGAAGCCCAGGAACGGCAGGGCGCGGAACTTACTGAGGCCGGCGTTCCGGAAGAGGTGCAAAGCCAGCTGGCACCCCAGCTGAACGGAACATCAACGGCAGTGCTGAGCGATCCCATCCAGATCACCGAGCGGCCTTTCGAGAAGCCGCAGGAAGGGTCCGCACTGGGCATGGGCGCGTTCTTCTACTCGGTGCTCCTGATGGTGGTGGGGATCAGCGGGTCGGTGGCGCTGCACTTCCTCGTCGATTCCCGCCTCGGGGTCCTGCCCATTGAGCTGGGACCGCGGTTCCGCCGCGGACCCCTCCTCCGGCCCGCACGCTGGGCAACGTTCCTGCTCAAATGGGGAATCGTACTGGTCGCAGGACTCCCCACGGCGGGACTGATGATGTGGATTGCCTCCGCCGTCGGTATGCCCATTCCCCACGGCGGCCTGTTCTTCTTCAGCAGCTGGCTGTGCCTGGCCACCGTTTCCGCCGTGACGTTCGGACTCATCACCCTCTTTGGCAGCGCCGGAATGATCCTGTCCATGATCTACATCGTGTTCATGGGCCTGCCTGCCGCCACCGGTGTGGTTCCGCTGGAGATGCTCCCGGGCTTCTTTAAGTTCATTGCCCGCGGAGAGCCGCTCTACCAGATGACAATCGCGAACAAGGCGATCCTCTACTTCGATGCCCAGGCCGGAGCCGGCCTGCAGGCCGGACTGATCGGCATGGGCGTCATCATCCTGGTGTTCGTTGTGGCCGCATTGGTTGCCGGCGTGGTCTATGACCGCCTGCTCGGCACCCGTGCCGCGGACCTTGAGCTGGAAAAGCGGGCGGCCCGCCACTGATGCCCGGAGCGGGGCCGTCCAGGTGCGCAAATCCGTCACGGAACAGGACGGGTTTGGCCCAAGGTGCCCGCAGTGGGAAAATCCGAAGATGCGCCCCATGCAGAATTCCAGCCGTTTGCAGAACATCCGCTACGACCTCCGTGGACCCGTCCAGCACGTGGCCAAACAGATGGAAGCTGCGGGCCAAAGAATCCTGAAGATGAATCTCGGAGACCCGGCGCCGTTCGGGCTGGAAGCGCCGGAATCGATCGTGGTGGACATGATCCATCACCTGCGCGGCGCACAGGGCTACAGCGACTCCAAGGGCATCTACTCCGCCCGGACTGCCATTTCGCAGTATTACCAGACGCGCGGACTCATGCAGATCGGTGTGGAGGACATCTACATCGGCAACGGTGTGAGCGAGCTGATCTCCATGACTCTGCAGGCCTTCCTGGAACCGGGGGACCAGATCCTGATCCCGTCCCCGGACTACCCGCTGTGGACAGCCTCCGTCATGCTCTCCGGCGGGGAGGCAGTGCACTACGCCTGCGACGAAGAGAACAACTGGTGGCCGGACATGGCAGATCTTGAAGCCAAGATCACGGAGCGGACCCGGGGCATCGTGATCATCAACCCCAATAACCCCACCGGAGCTGTCTATCCCCGCGAGATCCTTGAACAGTTCGTGGACCTGGCCCGGCGTCATGAGCTGGTGCTGTTCTCCGACGAAATCTACGAGAAGATCCTCTACCGCGGTGCCGAGCACATCCACACCGCCTCGGTAGCGGGAGACCTGCCCGTGCTGACCTTCTCCGGCCTTTCCAAGGCGTACCGGATGCCCGGCTACCGTGCCGGCTGGGTAGCAGTCACCGGAAAGCGGTCCGACACCGCCGACTACCGCGAATCCCTGGAACTCCTCGCCTCCCTGCGCCTGTGCCCCAACGTTCCGGCCCAGCATGCCATCCAGACATCCCTGGGCGGGTACCAGAGCATCGACGACCTGGTGAAGCCCGGCGGACGGCTGGCCGAACAGGGTGAGCTGGCCTGCCGCCTGCTGAACCAGATCCCGGGAGTCAGCTGCGTTCCCGCCGCCGGAGCGATGTACCTGTTCCCGAAGCTCGACCCGGCGATGTACCCCTTCGACGACGATGAGAGGTTTGTCCTGGACCTCCTCGAGGAGCAGAAGATCCTGGTCTCCCAGGGTTCCGCGTTCCATTGGCCCGAGCCCGACCATTTCCGTTTCGTGATCCTGCCTGCGGAAGATGATATCCGTGACGCGGTGAACCGGATTGCGGAGTTCCTCGCCGGCCGGCGCAGCACCCTGGACGCGCAGGGCGCTGCCTAGCCCAGGGCTCCGCAGAGAATTGTCGCTCCGGCATCCTCGTCCCGCCGGATGGCGGCGGTAAAGCCGGCGGCAGCCAGCTCCAGCCCGAGCCGCGGAGCCTGCTCTTCGCTGCATTCCAGCAGCAGTTGCCCGTTGGCCGCCAGCCAGGCCGGAGCTGCCGCCGCGATTGCTCCGAGTAACGCCAGCCCGCCGGCACCGCCGTCCAGCGACAGCCGCGGCTCGTGGAGGCGGGCTTCCCGGGGCAGGAGACCAATCTCTTCCGTCGGGACGTAGGGCGCATTGGCGACGACCACGTCAAGGTGTCCGCGAAGCCTGCCCGGAAGTGCCGAGAACAGATCGCCCTCCCAGACAGCTGCCTGTCCAGCGAGGTTCCCGCGCGCACATTCCACTGCCGCGCGGCTCCGGTCGGCAGCATGGAGTTCGGCGTCCGGTACGGCAGCGGCTAAGACGGCGCTGATGGCGCCCGAGCCGCAGCAGAGGTCCAGGACCACGGGGGAGGGCAGGGCGCCGGCCGCCGCAACCGCGGCGCCGGCGAGGAACTCCGTGCGCCGCCGCGGGATAAAGACCCCCGGACAAACGGCGATCCGGAGGCCGCAAAACCCCGCCCATCCCAGGACGTATTCCAGCGGCTGGCCGGCCAGACGCCGCCGAAGGAGCTCCTCCGCCTCCCGGGGCGAGGCTGCGGCACCGGCAATCTTGGCCGCCTCTTCTTCGGCAAAGACACAGCCGGCCGCCCGGAGCTGCGGCGAGTACAGGTCCGCCAGCGCCTGTTGCTGCGTTTTCCGCATCCTGGGCCCCTTCCCCGAGCCGTCACAGTTCCGGAACGCCGCACTTATCTTTCCAATGTCTGGAATAAGGCGCATCTGCGGAGTTATGGTCGATGCATGCCTAGCTTGAGAGTTGCCGAAGCAGCCCGGTTCCTCGGTGTCAGCGACGATACCGTGCGCCGCTGGATTGAGAACGGTACCTTGACCGGTATCCGCGACGCCAGCGGGCGCCAAGCCGTCAAGAGCCTGGAACTGGCACGCCTGGCACGGAGCCAGGCGCAGCTGCCGGCTGATCCGGCCGACAGCGCCTCGTCGGCCCGGAACCGCTTTGTTGGCCTGGTGACCGACATCGTCATGGACAAGGTCATGGCCCAGGTTGAGCTGCAGTGCGGGCCCTTCCGGGTGGTTTCGCTCATGAGTGCCGAAGCTGTTCGGGAGCTGGGGCTGGAACCCGGATCCACGGCCACCGCGGTGGTCAAGGCAACGAACGTGATCGTGGAAGTTCCGCCTGGAAAGAAGCAGGTGTAATGCCCTCACGTTTCGGCCGTGCCGGGGTCCTGGTTCCGGCCTTGGCGGCGGCGCTGTCGCTGGGTTCCTGCGCGGAGACGACGCCGGCCTCCGGGCAGGGCGGCGAGCTCACGGTCTTTGCGGCGTCGTCACTCTCCCGTCCCTTCAGCGAGCTTGCGGAGGACTTTGAAGCCGCCCATCCCGGAACCACGGTCCGGCTGAATTTCGCCGGTTCCTCCGACCTTGCCGCGCAGCTCGCGGCCGGAGCCCCGGCGGACGTGTTCGCGGCCGCCGACGAAACGAACATGGCCCGGGTCATGGAGGCGGACCTGGCAGCGGCCGTCCCGGCAGACTTCGCCACCAACACGCTGACCATAGCGGTCCCGCCCGGCAACCCGGCCGGTATCACCGGATTCGACGACCTGGCAGCTCCGGGAGTGCAGGTAGTGATGTGCGCCGTGCAGGTGCCGTGCGGCGCCGCTGCAGAACGGATCGAATCGGCGTCAGGAACGTCCCTTTCCCCGGTGAGCGAGGAATCGTCGGTGGCCGGCGTGCTGGGCAAAGTGAGTTCAGGCGAAGCCGACGCCGGCCTGGTCTATGTCACGGACGTGAAAGCTGCCGGGACCAGCGTTGAGGAAGTACCGGTTCCCGAAGCTGCCGAGGCGGTCAACCGGTACCCGATTGTCCGGCTCTCCGCATCCGGCAACGGTGACCGTGCGGATGCCTTCATCCAGTACGTCGTGGGCCCCTCGGGACAGTCGGTGCTGCGGGAGGCCGGTTTTGGTGCTCCGTAACAGCATGGCGCCCCTTCCGCCCTGGATCCCGGCAGTAGCCGCCGTCGGCGCCTTGTTCCTGCTGCTTCCCCTCGCCGCACTGACCGCGGCCGTGAACTGGTCCGAGTTCCTTCCGCTGATCACCTCCGAGTCCTCGCTGGCCGCCCTGTCCCTGAGCCTGCGGACCGCGGCGGTGAGTACGCTGCTGTGCATCCTCCTGGGCGTTCCGCTGGCCCTGGTCCTGGCCCGGACGCAGTTCCCGGGAAAAAGGCTGGTCCGGGCGCTGGTCCTGCTGCCACTGGTGCTGCCTCCGGTGGTAGGCGGCATAGCACTGCTGTATACCTTCGGCCGGCAGGGGCTGCTGGGCGGGGTCCTGGAGGTCCTCGGGATCCAGGTTGCCTTCTCCACTGCTGCGGTCGTGCTGGCGCAGACTTTCGTGGCCCTGCCGTTTCTGGTCCTGAGCCTCGAAGGCGCGCTGCGTACCGCAGGCACCCGCTATGAAGCGGTCGCAGCCACGCTGGGAGCGGCGCCGTCGACGGTGCTGCGCAGGGTCACCGTGCCCCTTGTGGTTCCGGGTCTGGTCTCCGGGGCGGTACTCTCCTTCGCCCGCTGCCTCGGTGAATTCGGGGCAACCCTCGCCTTTGCCGGCAGCCTGCAGGGGGTCACGCGGACGCTGCCGCTGGAGGTCTACCTGCAGCGGGAGAGCGACGCCGATGCCGCCGTGGCTCTCTCCCTCGTCCTGGTGGCGGTTGCAGTGACCGTGGTGGGCCTGACTTACCCCGGCTCCGGCCGGGCAGGGCTGCGGCGAACGTCCCGGCCGGCCGGATCTGCTCCTGCGGAGGTCCGGAAATGAGCCTGCACCTGGCGGCAACCGTTCCGGAGCGGGGGGTCGACGTCGACCTGCGCCTGGCGGAAGGCGAGACGGTGGCGCTGCTCGGCCCCAACGGCGCCGGTAAATCCACTGTCGTTTCCCTGATCGCCGGACTGGTGCATCCGGAGGCGGGCCGGGCCGAACTGGGCGGCCGGACCCTCTTCAACCTCGCCGGATCCCGGGGCGCCTTTGTCCCCGCGCACCGCCGCGGAACGGCATTGCTGGCCCAGGAACCTCTGCTTTTTCCACACCTCAGCGCCCGGGAGAACGTGGCGTTCGGCCCGCGCAGCACCGGATCACGGAGGAAGGCCGCGCTGGCCGCCGCCGACCGCTGGCTGGCCGAAGTGGACGCAACGGACCTGGCCCGGCGCCGTCCTTCGGAACTCTCCGGCGGACAGGCCCAGCGCGTGGCCCTGGCACGCGCCTTGGCCGCCGAACCCGCGCTGCTCCTGCTCGACGAACCCATGGCGGCCCTGGACGTGGAAGCCGTGCCCCTGATGAGGCGGCTGCTGAAACGGGTTCTCGCCGGCCGGAGCGCACTGATCGTGACGCATGACGTGCTGGATGCGCTGACCCTCGCGGACCGGGTGCTGGTAATGCAGGAGGGCAGGATCGTCGAATCCGGCCCCGCCTCCGTGGTGCTCCGCCGGCCCCGAAGCCAGTTCACGGCGAGCCTGGCGGGATTGAACCTTGTGACGGGAATCCGGAAGTCCGGCGGGTTCGCGGCAGAGGGATTCACTCTTCCGGGCGTGCTGCCCGAGCCGGCGGGCGGTGAAGGAACGCGCTGGCTGGCGGCATTCCCGCCGTCGTCCGTGGCGGTGCACCGCGCAGGTCCGGAGCATCCCGGCGTTGCGCATCCGGCCGGTCCGGGTGGCGGGGCGCACACCCTTTTCCGTGCCCGCGTCACGGATCTGGAGCCGCAGGGTGACCGGATCCGGGTGCGCGCAGGAGGGCTGGCTGCGGATGTTTCTCCGTCGCGGGCAGCTGAGCTGGGCCTCGACCCGGGGCAGGACGTGATTCTGGCCTTGGATCCCCAAGCCATGGAGCTCTATCCGGAATAGCATGCACGCAGGTATTGGCCCGCGGCGGCCGGTTCCTCCCTGGTCCCTGAACATCTGCCCTCCGGCGGCCCTATACTCGCGAAGATGGAGGACCAACCGCGGATCCTTGTGGTGGAAGATGACCGGGCCCTTTCCCGGATGCTGGTGGAGATCCTCGAATCGGAAGGCTATGCCGTCACGACGGCCTTCGACGGTCAGCGTGCCCTGCATCTGGGGCTGACCCGGGAGTTCGATGTGCTGCTGCTGGACCGCGGGCTGCCCGCCATCGAAGGGCTGGATGTCCTGGCACGCCTGCGCAGCCGGGGCGTCAGTGTCCCCGCCCTGGTGCTCTCCGCGCTGGGCAACCCGTCGGACCGTGTGGAGGGCCTGGACCGGGGTGCCGAAGACTACCTGGCCAAACCGTTCGACGTCGATGAACTGCTGGCGCGGCTGCGCGTCCTGCGGCGCCGGACCCTCCGCGAGGTGCCTGTCCTGCCGGTGCCCGGCGGAGTGTTCGATGCCGCCGGGCGGACTGTGACCACGGGAGCCGGGGCGGTGGTGGTCCTGTCCGCACGTGAAGCCGCCCTGCTGGAGGAGCTGGCCAGACGCCCCGGACAGGTTTTCCCCCGCGAGGACCTGCATGCCCTGGTGTTCCCGGACGCCGACGACCACGGCGTTGTCGACACGTATGTGCACTATCTGCGCCGGAAGCTGGGCAGGAACGCGGTCCTGACCGTTCGCGGGATCGGCTACCGCCTGGGCCGGCAGGAATAGGTTCGCCGTGGGAAGGGCGCTGCGCGGGGAACGGAGTGAACTCCGCCGGGCCTCGGTACGGCTGGCGGTCCAGTTCACCGCGCTGATCGTGGTGCTGCTCTCGCTGGCCGGCGCCGTCGTCTACTATCTTGCCGCCGCCGGGAGTGAGGAAGCCCTCCAGCAGCGGCTGGAGGCCGCCGTCGAACTGGATAACCCGCGTGATGCTCCGCTGGACGTTTTCCTGGCGGTCTTCGACCGCGGCAGGCTGGAAGTCTCGCGGGACGTGCCTTCGGGCCTGCCGGTGGCCGGCTCGCTGTCAGCCGTCGCGGCAGGAGCAGGCAGCATCGCCGAAACCGTGGAGGCAGACGGCACAACTTACCGCGTGCTGACGGCGCAGGAGGGGCGCGGCCGTGTGGTCCAAGCCGCCGTGGATACGCAGGAAACACGGAACCAGCTGAACCGCCTGCTGTTCGCGCTGATAGCGGCCGTGGTGGGTTCGGCAGCGGTGGCGGCGCTGTTTTCAATTCTGGCGGCGCGGGCCGCCATGCGCCCGCTGGCCCGGGCCCTGGAGCTGCAGCGCAGGTTCGTCTCTGATGCCAGCCATGAACTGCGCACGCCGCTGACCCTGTTGAGCACCCGGGCCCAGCTGCTGCGCCGGCGAGTCGCGGGGCAGGCCGGGGGAGCGTCTCCCGGAGAGCTGGACCGCCTCATTCAGGGACTGGATGAGGTGGTGGCTGACGCTGGGGTGCTCACCGGCATCCTGGATGACCTGCTGGTGGCCGCGGATCCGCGGAAGCCCGGGACGCTGGAGCAGGTGGACCTGGCAGCGGCTGCCCGGCAGACCGCCGCCGCTTTCGGTCCTGCCTTTTCCGAGCGGGGCCTTGCGCTGCACACCCGGCTGCCGGACACGCCGCTGCCGGTCCTGGGCAACGAAGCGGCACTTCAACGGGTCTTCACCGCGCTGCTGTCCAACGCCCTGGATTTCGGCCGGACCGAAGCTACCGTCACCGTAGCCGCGCGGAACCGCGACGCCGTGATCACGGTGGCAGACGACGGACCGGGGCTGCCGCCCGAGCTCGCCGGAGCACTGTTCGACCGCTTCTCCTCGGTCCGCCGGGCCCCGGAAGGCCGCACCCGGCACTACGGGCTGGGACTGGCGCTGGTCGCGGAAATCGCCGCACGGTTCGGCGGATCGGTCAGCGCCGAACCGGAGACAGGCCAGGGAGCCGTCCTGGTGGTCCGGCTGCCCCTGGCCCGGCGGGGCTTCTAAGAAATCTCGAAGAATCGCGGCGTTGGATAGATGGCGTAGGAATATCTAAAGCTCAAGGGAGGTGTCACCAATCGTGGCGATTGGGAGCAAAGCGAAGAAGATCATCATCTGGACCGGCAGCGGCCTGGCCGCCGCCGGCCTGCTGGCCGGGACGTTCTTCACGGGCATGGCCGTTGGGGACAATATGGAGACCGCCTCAGTGACGTCCGAACAGGACCAGGACCAGAGGCAGGACCAGGGCCAGGATCACGGCCGCGGCGGCGACCGCGAACGGCGCGGGCCGGAAGATGTCCAGGAGCGGGACGGCGGCCGCCACGGCGACCACGGCGACCACGGCGAGGCCGAAAGCCATGGCCGCGGCGGACACCACGGCGGCGCCCCCGGGGACGGCGGTGCCCCTGAAGAATCAGAGGCTCCCGCCGAACAGTCCTGAGTTAGGAGGGCAGCAGCTGCGCCGAGGCTGTCTCGCGGTGCTCGGGTTCGCCCGATGCCAGCGCAAACATCGCGTAGTTCAACGGGCCGGCGGCCATCAGCGCCGTGCACCGTTCGGCAAGGTGCGGCTCGGTGAGGCCTGTCGCGTCCTGGTAGCGGCGGAGGACGTCGTCGAGGGAATCCGGCGAGATGAGGTGCACGTACATAAACTCCAGGGCCGGGTCACTGACCTTCGCCGTGGTCCAGTCCAAGACGGAAACGATCCGGTTGGCGTCATCGAGCAGCAGATGCGCGGGATACAGCTCGCCATGGGTCAGCACCGTCCGCTGCGGCCAGAGGCGGTCATCGGCCAGCCACCGGTCCCAGCCGGCCAGCAGCTCCGGCGCAATCCGGAACTCGGTGCGCACCTGTTCCAGTACATCAGCCCAGTGCCGGCGGACGCCGTCGGGAGTCTCGGACGGGATGCCTGCGGCGGCCGCGGCAGCGGCGTCCATTCCGTGCAGCGACGCGATCAACCCGGCCAGGGACTGGAGGTACGTCGGATCCGACGGGTCAAAGTGCCATTCGGGCTGGTTGTCGCGGTCCACCGTGAGCCCGGGCCTGCCTGGCAGCAGGGGATAGGCAATGAGGTCCGCACTCCGGATCTTCCACTCGGGGACCGCGGCAGGAAGGCGCGGACGCACGAAATCCAGGATCGCCTGCTCGCGTTCCTGCCCGGCGGCAACGTCCGCACGCCGGGGGATCCGCAGTACCCAGTCAGCACCGTCCGGTGCAGCGGCGAAAGCGACCCGGTAATCCAGTCCGGCTTCGTTGAAACGGACGGTGCCTGGATCCAAGGCGAGTCCGTGCCGTGCTGCCAGGGTGCATACATCGGCTGCCATCAGTTCCCGTGCTTCGCTCATGGCTTCCTTTTCTCCCGGTATCCAAGGCGCCGCCCCGGGGCTGATTCCGTGTCGTCCTGTTACGCAGAATGTCATGTGCCGCTGCATAAGTCGTCACAAAGCACGGTCGTTTTGCTCACGGGGCCCTGATGTTCCTAGCCTAGGGACGGAATCAAGAGTTCCAGCCAATGGCCCTGGCCGGCTGGACAGCAACCCTCTCGTCGTAGCGGGGTGCTCCAGGTGATGATTCGGCCTCGGCGGAGACTTTCCGCGAGGCAAGTACGGCGCCGGCACTGCCCTCCAGCGGCCTGCGCCTCCACACCGTCCGCGGCTCTCCGCGGACCCTTTCGGGAGAAGAGCCACACCATGAAACTCAGCAGAATCCTGGCCATTGCAGCAGCACCGCTCCTGGCATTCACAATGGCCGCCTGCGGCTCAGCCTCCGGGGACGAAGGCACCGTGAAGATCGGCGTGGTGGGAGCCAGCGATCCATACTGGGCCACCTACACGGACGCCGCGAAGGCGGAAGGCATCGACGTCGAAATCGTGGACTTTGCCGAGTACACGCAGCCGAACCCGGCACTGACCGAGGGTGAACTGGACCTGAACCAGTTCCAGCACATCATCTACCTGGCCCGCTACAACGTTGCCAGCGGTGAAGACCTGACACCAATTGGCTCCACGGCCATCTACCCGCTGGGCCTGTACTCCACCCAGTACGACTCGGTGGAAGACATCCCCGAAGGCTCGACGGTGGCGGTGCCCAACGACGAAAGCAACCTGGCCCGCGGCCTGCTGGTGCTGCAGTCAGCCGGGCTGGTCAGCCTCAAGGACGGCGGCAGCGCGTTCGCGACCCTTGACGACCTCGATGAGGCCACGTCAAAGGTCAAGGTGACCACCCTTGAGGCTTCCCTGACCCCCACGTCGCTTCCCGACGTCGCAGCCGCGATCGTCAACAATGATTTCGTCGAAGACGCGGGCCTTAAAGCCGAAGATGCCATCGCCCAGGACGATCCGTCAGATCCCAAGGCCATTCCGTACGTGAACATCTTCGCGGCGCGTGCCGGCGAGGAGGAGAACGAGACCTACCTCAAGCTCGTGCAGATCTACCAGGAAACGCAGGCAGTCCAGGACGGTGTCCAGAAGGCTTCAGGCAACACCGCCGAATTCCTGAAGGTCCCGGTCCAGGACCTGCGCGATTCGCTCGCCGAGGTCCAGAAGGACATCGAAAACCTGGACTAGTTCCTGCCCGTTCCACCGTGTCCCGGGTCCGGCTGCGGCCGGACC
>NZ_JAXIOO010000035.1:0-33270 GCF_049311065.1 Arthrobacter sp. 7Tela_A1
GGATGGAATCAATGAGGATGCCTCCGAGGATCGCGCCGCCGAGGCCGTTGCCGCCTCCGCCGCGGCCGCCGTACATCCCGCCGCCGCCCCAGCCGCCCATGCCTCCGCCGAAGCCGTCCACGTCCTGCTGTGCCATCTGTGATGCCTGGGCCGCCAGGGCGTTGGCCTGCTGGGCGTAGGCGAGTGCGCTGACGGGATCGGAGGACTGCAGGGCAATGGCCTGGTCCAGGTTCCGCTCTGCCTCCGCGAGACGGGTCCGTGCCTCGCTGCCGACTCCGCCGCGGCGGGCACGGATGTAGTCCGAGGTGCCGGCGATCTGGGCCTGCGCGGACATGATCGTGTGCTGCAGGGCATCGCGGGCGCGCCGCTCCTGCTCCTGCCGGTCACGCAGGCCCTCGAGCGAGGCGTCCAGCTGGGCGTTGGAGGACTCCAGCCGTCCGAGCAGGTCCACCGGGTCGTACGTGCCGGCGCGTGCAGCGGCGACGGCGTCCAAGGCCTGCTCGACGCCGGCGATGGGGCCTGCCAGCGCCTGCTGCGCACCGTTTTGGGAGAAGGCACGGGCCTGGGCCAGGTCCTGCCGGGCGTCGGCGACGGCGCGGTCGAGCTCGGCCGCGGCGGCATCCAGCCCGCTTCCGGTCCGGTCGATGGCGTCAAGCAGGACATTGGCCTGGTGCACGCTCTCCTCCGCGGCCCGTACCGCCAGGACAGCAGCAGAGGTGTCGCCCTCCTGCAGCCGTTCCTGTGCGGTGTCCGCGGCGTTCTCCACGAAGGCCAGCCGTTCACGGGCCTGCTCAATATTGTCCCGAACCTGCACCAGTGCCGAGTCGCTGTACTTCGTGGCCAGTCCATCCAGGGCAGCCCGGGCGGAATCGAGGCGGGCAGAGGTCGTACGGGCGCTGTCCTGGGCCGCGGCGAGCGCGGCCGGAGCGTTCCGTTCAAGCTCCCGCAGGGCATCGAAATCTTCCTTGTGCGCCTGCAGCGAATCATTGACTGCTTCGCACCGGCGGATGATGTCCTTGAGCCAGGCTCGCTGCTGCTCCTCGGTGTCCGGGATCTCGTCATCGAGCTGCTGCTGCATCTTGAAGGACTCGCCCATGTGAGCCCGCGCTACGGCGAGGTCGTCCGTGAAAGTGGAGACGGCGTCGTCACCGTACTGCGCTGCCGCGAAGGCGAGCTCCTGCTCGCTGGACTTGATGGCGTCGTCTGCTGCGATCAAGAGGCTGCCGGCCCGCTTGCGGAGTTCGGGAACGCTCATGGCATCCAGCGGATCCTGGGGAGCCGTTTCCTCGCGGGTGGCGATCGCACCCTTCTTGCGGGACCGGCTGCGGACCAAAGCGAACACGGCAAAGGCGCCAACCAGCACTACGCCGGCCACGATAAAGGCCGGGGCGAGGCTGCTGCCGCCCCCGGCCGAGACCTCGCCGCTGCCGCCTTCGGCAATATCCTCGAGCGAAGCCGCAGCGTTGACGGCGGCCGCTGTCCAGTCTTCGGAGCTGATGTTCTGGTTCCCCAGGAGCGGTTCCTGAGCGGCCTGGAGCATGGCATTGCGCTTGGCTTCGTTGAGCACGGACTGGTCGCCGGTAGCAACTTCCATCTTGCGCTCGACGGTGGCGATGCTGAGCAGTGCTTCCTTCGAGCCCATGTCCTTGCCTGTGACGACGTCCCGGGTCCAAGCCGAGGGATCCGTGGGGTCGGTAAAGCTGTCCACGAAGACGACGTACAGGGTGTACCCGGTACTCTTCTGCACGTCAGTGACGGCCTGCTGTACCTCGGCTGTCCCGCCACCGAGCGAATCGTTGGTATCCACGACGTATTGGCCTGGTGGGATGGTCACCGGCGGCTCCGCGTGAGCAGCAGACGGTGCGAAGACCGCCAGGGCGCTCAGTGCCAGCACGGCTGCAAACCGCTTCGTCCTCAACCGCATAAATCGTTTCCTTTGTCTGTCCTGTTATGCGGTCTGTCCGCAGCACAGGCTATGGTTCCGGCTCGGGCAGGTGTCCGGGTAGCTGGACCGGGCGATATGGCTTTGATTCTATGGGGGGCCTAACCGCACCGTCCACCACGAAACCGTATCCCATGAGCCTGAATGTTCGCCTTGACTGTCCGTGGCTATCCTCGGCTGACGTGGGTGGACGCCGAAGTGTGTCCACGGCCGGGCGGCACCCGCATGCCCCTGCGCTTTCGGGAAATTCCCAGCTGACTTCCAGAAAGCTTGTGCCTCGGTCACAGACTCCCCTGTCATAGTGGATGGGTCGATACTTGTGGGTACACCGAATTTCGAAAGGACGGCCCATATGAGTGAGCACTATGGGGGCAGCGAAGGCCCGCAGCGGCCGTTGCCTCCCCGTCCGCCGGTACCGCCGTCGTCTTCCTCCGGGTCCGAGGGGAACCGGGAGCACGCTGCAGCGGACACTACCCGTCTGCCAGCCCCCGGCGGCGCCCACGCTGCCGGCCCGTCGGGCAGTGCAGGCTGGGCAGGCGGCCAGGCCGCTCCGGGCCCCGCGCCGCAGGCCGGCGGGGCAGGCAGCCCCCAGGGGAATGTGTTCTACGGGCCGCAGCCCAGCGATCCGCCCCGGCAGCCCGGCTACCCGTCGGGCGGGAACTGGGGCAGCGGCTACGGCAGCGCCGGCGCTCCCGGAACGGATGGACGGCGCCGTTACGGGACCGGAACGCTTGTCACCGCAATGCTCGTGGCGGGCCTGCTCGGCGGCGGTGTCGCCGTCGCTGCAGACGCCGTGATGGACAACGGCAACAGGACTGCCGGAACCACCGGACAGTCCCAGACTGTCGTGGTCAACGACCAGGACAACGTCAACGCGATCACTGCCGCGGCGCTCAAGGCTTCACCGAGCGTCGTGACGATCGAGGTCTCGGGATCCGGTTCCTCCGGTTCCGGCTCGGGAATCATCCTGGACGATGAGGGACACATCCTCACGAACACCCATGTGGTGACCCTCGGCGGGACCGTTGCCAGCCCCACGATCGAGGTGCAGACCGAAGACGGACGCGTGCTTTCAGCCACCGTCGTCGGAACTGACCCGCTCTCCGACCTCGCGGTCATCAAAGTCGACAGCCAAGACCTCACCCCGGCAACCCTGGGGGACTCCGGCGACCTGAACGTGGGCGACTCTGTCCTGGCCATCGGTGCGCCGCTGGGCCTGGCCGGAACGGTCACGGACGGCATCGTTTCCACCTTGAACCGCACCATCAGCGTCCAGTCCTCTGCGGCCCCGGAATCGGACACGGACTCATCCCCCCAGGATGACGGGTTCGGTTTCCGGTTCGCTCCGCCGGACGGATCGTCCCAGGACCAAAGCTCAGCGTCCTCATCGATCTACCTGAACGTGATCCAGACTGATGCCGCGATCAACCACGGAAACTCCGGGGGTGCCCTGGTGAACACGGACGGCGAGGTGATCGGTGTCAACGTGGCCATTGCTTCGGCCTCGTCAACCAGCAGCGGCGAGGACAGCGGAAGCATCGGCGTGGGATTCGCCGTGCCGGCAAGCTACGCGCAGCGGGTAGCCGATGAGATCATCGAAAACGGCTCCGCCACGCATGGTTTCCTGGGGGTTTCCGTCACTCCGGCCACGGGTTCGGGGTCTTCCTCTTCCTTCACCATCGGAGCGCAGATCGCTGACAACCCTGCCGGCGGAACCCCTGCGGCCCAGGCCGGGCTGCAGAAGGGGGACATTGTCACGTCGGTGGACGGCATCCCCATCACCGACGCGCAGTCGTTGACGGCTGCCGTCCGGATGCAGGCTGCGGGCAGCAAGGTCACCATCGACTACGTCCGTGACGGCCAGCCGGAAAGCGTCGACGTCACGCTCGGCGACTCGGCCGACCAGTAGCCGCACCGCAGACCGTCCTCCCGGCCCCCCCGCCCCCCGCCCGCCGGGCCCGGGCGCCGTCTGTACCGGGCTAAACAGCGCCCGGCCCCAACGCGGAAACCATATTCGGTCCCGCTGCCGTTCGGGCCCGGGGGCGGCGTGTGATTAGCTTTAATCTGTCGCCGCCGACGGGCGGGGGATGCCGGAGTCCAATCCGGCGGAATCTTCCTACAGGAAAGGCCGGAATGCAGGAGTCAGCCAACGGGCCGCTGAACATTGTTGTTTTGGTGAAACACGTCCCGGACACGCAGTTTGACCGCCGGCTCGCCGGACCGGACCATACCCTGGACCGTTCCGAGAGCATTCTCGCCGAACTGGACGAATATGCCCTCGAAGCAGCGCTGGTGCTGGCCGAGGAACGCGGCGGGGAGAAGCGCGGCAATACCGTCACCGCCGTCACCATGGGACCGGCGGCCGCAGTGAATGCGGTGAAGAAGTCCCTCCAGATCGGTGCCCATAAAGGAGTGCACCTCAGCGATGAGGCCCTCGAGGGCTCTGATGCCGCTGCGACGTCGCTGGCCCTTGCCGCCGTCGTCAACTACCTCAACGCCCAGGCACCGGTTGACCTCGTGATCACCGGGATGGCCTCCACCGACGGAGAAACCTCCCTGGTCCCGGCACAGCTCGCAGAGCGGCTGGGGTACGCCCAGCTGACTTTCGCCTCCGAGCTCGAAACGGTGGCTTCGCCCTCGGGACCGGTGCTGCGCGCCCGGCGGGACGGCGACTCCTATTCTGAGGTCATTGAAGCCCCGCTGCCTGCAGTGGTCTCGGTGACGGACCAGGCCAACGAGCCGCGCTACCCCAACTTCCGCGGCATCATGGCAGCCAAGAAGAAGCCCGTGACTGTTCTCTCGCTGTCCGACGTCGGAGTGGACGCTGCGCAGGCGGGCAAGGACGGATCCTGGACATCGGTGGCCGCTTCGGCGCCGCGTCCGCCGCGCGGAGCCGGAACCATCATCACCGACGACGGCGATGCCGGCGCCAAGCTCGTGGACTTCCTCGCCTCCCAGAAACTTATCTAGCACCTTCCTTCCGGCGCTGCCGCGCCCGCACCCCAAGGAGAGGCCCCATGGGCTCCGTACTTGTCTTTCTCGATGTCCCGTCCCTTCCACTGCCCCGGGCGTCCCGGGAACTGCTGGCGATCGCCGCTGCGCTCGGGGAGCCGGCGGTAGCGTGCCCCCGCCCGCTGTCCGCCGAAGCTGCCGCTGAGCTGGCCGGCTTCGGAGCAGTCCAGATCTACGAACCCAGCCAGCCGCTGCCGGATGTGCTGGTCGCTGCGAAGGCGGCCTTCCTGACCGAAGCAGTCCGTGCAGCCTCGCCTGAGGCCGTGTTGCTGGGCAACTCCTTCGAAGACCGCGAAGTAGCCGCACGCACAGGCATCAAGCTGGGCTCCGGCGTGATCACCGATGCTGTTGCCGTGGCACCGGATCTCTCCGTGACGAAGTCCGTGCTCGCGGGCTCCTACACCTCCACCTGCCGGGTGGAAACCGGGGTCCCGATCATTACGGTCAAAGCGAATTCCGTCGAGCCCGCAGAGCCAGGGACACCGGGAGTGCCTGAACGGAGCCTTGTCACCGTCCCGGAGACAGGTCCGGCAGCAGTAGTGGTGGAGCGCTCCGAAAAGCGCGTGAGCGGACGGCCGGAGCTGTCCGAGGCGCGCGTTATCGTCGCCGGCGGCCGCGGAATGGACGGCGACTTCACCCCCGTGGAGGAGCTGGCCGACCTGCTCGGCGGTGCCGTGGGAGCATCCCGTGCTGCTACGGACGCCGGCTGGATCGAGCACTCGGCGCAGGTTGGGCAAACCGGCAAGACCGTCTCGCCCCAGCTGTACATTTCCGCCGGTATTTCGGGTGCCATCCAGCAGAAGGCAGGTATGCAGACGGCGAAGGTGATCGTGGCCGTGAACAAGGACCCTGACGCTCCGGTATTCGAAATCGCTGACTTCGGCATTGTGGGAGACGTCTTCTCGGTGCTGCCCCGGGCGTCCGAGGAGATCCGGAAGCGGCGGGCATGACGGTTTTCCCCGAGGGGACCCGGGTGAACCGGGTCCTCGCCTTCGCGGCGCACCCTGATGACATCGATTTTGGAGCTGCCGGCACCCTGGCTAAGTGGTGCGCGCAGGGAGCCGAAGTTTCCTACTGCATCATGACCGACGGTGACGCCGGAGGGTTTGAGCCGGGGGACCGCGACGGCGTCACTGCCCTGCGCAGCAGCGAACAGCGTGCAGCGGCGGACATCGTGGGGGCAGGCGAGATCCATTTCCTGGGGGAGAAGGACGGTTTCCTGGCCGTGAACCATGACGTGGTGGGCCGTGTCGTGGAGCTGATCCGCCAGGTCCGTCCCGACGTCGTGCTCTCCATGCACCCGGAACGGAACTGGTCACGGATCCAGGCAAGTCACCCGGACCACCTGGCCTGCGGGGAAATTGTCACGCGCGCCGTCTATCCTGCGGTGGAAAACCCGTTCGCCTACCCTGAGCTGGCCGCCCGCGGGCTCGAGGCTTTCAAGGTGCCGTGGCTGTGGTTCTACGGCGCGCCGCGGGAGCGGGAAAACCATGCTGTGGACGTCACTGCAGAGCTGGACCGCAAGCTCGCCGCCATCCGCGTGCATGCCAGCCAGCACCCGGATCCTGAGGGCATGGACCGCTCGGTCCGCGGCTTCCTGCAGGATAATGCGCAGCGGCACGCCCTGCCGGCGGGAACCAGCGCCGAAGTCTTCCATGTGGTGGGAGTGAACACTCCCGCCACCATCGCCGGCTTCTAGGGCTTGACCGCGGTCACAATCAGCGTGTCCGCGTTCAGGGTGTAGTCCTCGCCCAGCTCGGCCAGGAAAGCTTCCTTGACCTTTTCTGCTGCTGCCGGGTCTTCCGGCAGCAGCAGGCGCATGGCGCTGCCGAGGACCACAGCCCAGGCGAGTTCCGGGTTCAGCTGGACCGGAACGGGCGTGTGTGCGGCCTCAACCTGTTCCAGGCCCAGCTCCCGGAGCCACGTCGTGGCCTTCTCGGGGGTATTGATCGAGTTCATGTTGTCCCTGGCACCCGTGGTGGCCGGGGCGCCGTCGCCGGCGACAGCCGCGCAGTGCCGGTAAAGGATGCCGGCGAATTCCGTGAGCGACCCGTCAGCCCAGGTGGTCAGTGCCAGCCGTCCGCCGCTGCGCAGCAGCGAAACGAGGTGCCGGACACCGGCATCCATGTCAGGCAGGAAAAACACGGCATAGCCGCACAGCACTACGTCGTACTGCGTGTCCGGCTGCCAGGCCAGGATGTCGGAGCGGTGGAAAGCGACGTTGTCCAATGAAAGGGTCCCGGCCTTCCCCCGTGCGACGTCCAGCAGGTCTGCGGAGATATCCACGCCGTCGACTGCCCCGTCAGGGCCCGCGCTCTGCGCTGCCGGGATGGTGATTGCCCCGCCCCCGCAGCAGGCATCCAGGACCTGCTCGCCGAGGTGGACGTCGGCAGCTGCGACCAGAGCGTTGCCCATGGGGTTCCACAGCGACGGTGCGAGGCGTTCGAAATCCGCGGCACCGGCATCAAAGGCGGATTCAAGGGGATGCTGCTCGGGCATAGGGGATCCTTTGGTTTAGAGCCGGGCACCTGCGAAACCGTGCTGACGCCAGGCTTCGTAGACAGCGATGGACGCGGAGTTCGCCAGGTTCAGCGACCGCAGGGAGGGGAGCATGGGCAGACGGACCCGTGCCGTGACATGCGGATCATTCTTGACGTCCTCTGGAAGGCCGACGGACTCCCGGCCGAAGAGGAGGACGTCGCCGGGCTGGTAGGCAATATCCGTGTAGCTCGTGTCACCGTCGGAGGTGAACGCGAAGACCCGCTCCGGGGCCAGCGCTTTCCACGCCGCCTCCAGGTCCGGGTGGACATGCAGGACTGCGAGGTCGTGGTAGTCCAGCCCGGCGCGGCGCAGCTTGGAGTCTTCGAGCTCAAACCCGAGGGGCTCCACGAGGTGCAGCTCGGCCCCGGTGATCGCGGCAAGGCGGATCGCGTTGCCGGTATTGCCCGGGATTTCAGGAGTGTGGAAGAGGATGCGGAACACGTCTTTATCCTATGCCCGCATCAGGGCTGGGCTGACGCATCAATCAGCGCACCCAGCGCCGGGAGCAGGACGGTATTGGGCTGCGGGCCGGTGCTGAAGAAGCGGCGAAGGTCCCTCAGCAGGGTTCCGGGGTTCACGACGTCGACCGGCGCGGAGGCGGGCAGGTCCGGCGGGGAATCGATGATCGGTTCAAAGGGATTGCCGTTGGGGCTGTGCAGCACCAGCCACCCTGAGACCAGCTGGTCCGGGAACCTCTCCTGCAGGGTGCTGACGGCGTCCGCCAGCCGCAGGGAACCGACAGCGTGCCCGCGGTGGCGCAGCTGCACCCCGTCCCAGTAGTAAGCGCCCGGGGAAGAGAGCAGTGAATCGATCACGGCGATCCGGTAGCCGCCCAGCAGCACGTGGCCAATATCCAGCGACCCGCCGCGCGGACCGGAATCGGGAATGTGCAGGCTGTTCACCAGGCGGCCCGCCGGATAATCGGGAAGCAGGGAGTTCGCCAGCAGTCCGATGGTCAGGTTCTCGGCGTCGAACCTGGCTCCGGCGGAGGAACCCATGCGCTTGAAGAGCCCCGGACGCACCGGCTCTCCGTTGACCTGCCGGCCGATCATGGCCAGCGGAATGGCCGGCGGATTCTGCGGGGAGAAGTCCGGCACGAAAACCGGGGACTTGCCGAAGTCCGGATTGGGTGCGGGGCGGCCGGGAGCGGCGGCTGCCGCTGAGGCTGCCGGGCGCACCGGGGAACTTCCGGAGGGAACTCCCGCTGTTCCGGCACGGCGCAGGCGGAGGTCATAGGCGCTGCGCTGCTCCGGGTCGGAAAGGACCTGGTAGGCCTCCGAGACCAGATGGAAACTCTCGCTGCTGCCGCCGTGGTCGGGGTGTGTGTCCCGCGCGGCACGCCGGTACGCAGACTTGATCTGCTCAGCGGTGGCCGACTGCGTGAGTCCCAGAACCTCATACAGCGTTTGGGCTGGGGGAGTCACTGCTGTTCCTTTCGGTAGCATGCCGGTGCCGCTGCGGACCGGATGGTCCTCGGCTGTCCGGGTTCCTGCCGCTGGTGCCTGATACCTATAACGCTGCAGTGGCCGATTCGGTTCGCTGCCCAGTGGAGAACCAATTCTAGCCCGTGGCCGGGGAACAACCCGCTAGAATTGTCTGGTGCCCGTGTACCTTGACCACGCGGCGACCACGCCGATCTCGGCTTCGGCCCTCGCCGCACTCACCACTGAACTGAGCCGCAGCGGCAATCCATCTTCGCTGCACGGCTCCGGCCGGCGTGCCCGGATGGTGGTCGAGGACTCGCGGGAAACCCTGGCCGCGGCGCTGGGCTGCCATCCTTCGGAAGTCATTTTTACCTCCGGAGGAACCGAAGCCGACAACCTGGCCGTCAAGGGGCTGTACTGGTCCCGCCGGGATGCCGACCCGCAGCGCACCCGGATCCTGTGCTCTCCGGTGGAACACCACGCTGTCCTGGACACGGTGGAATGGCTCGCAAAGCATGAGGGGGCCACCGTGAGCTGGCTTCCGGTCGATTCCGACGGCGTTGTTCCGCTGGAGGCAGTGCGGCAGGAACTGGAGGCGCACGCCGCAGAGACCGCGCTCCTGACCGTGATGTGGGCCAACAACGAAGTGGGCACTCTCCAGGACATCCCCGCCCTGGTGGAACTGGCCCACACCTACGGCGTTCCGGTGCATTCCGATGCCGTGCAGGCGTTCGGGGCCGTGCCCGTGGACTTCCGGGACTCCGGACTGGACACCATGGCCGTCAGCGGGCACAAGATCGGCGGGCCGGTTGGCGTTGGGGCGCTGGTCGTCGGCCGGGCCGTGAAGCTCACACCGGTGCTGCACGGCGGCGGACAGGAGCGGGACATCCGGTCCGGAACACTGGACAAACCCGGCATCGCGGCGTTTGCCGCTGCCGCGCGTGACGCCACCGAGAACCTCGGTGAGGAAAGCCGGCGGCTGCGCACGCTGCGCGACTACCTGATCAGCGCCGTCGAACGCGTGGTGCCCGACGCCGTCCTGCGCGGAGCGCGCGACGACGAGGAAGGCACCCGCCGCCTGCCGGGAAACGCCCATTTCACTTTCCCGGGCTGCGAGGGGGATTCGCTGCTTTTCCTTCTCGATCTGGCTGGCGTAGAGTCGTCCACCGGCTCGGCCTGCACTGCAGGCGTTCCCCGGCCTTCGCACGTACTGCTGGCCATGGGACTCACCGAGACCGAGGCCAGGGGAGCCCAGCGTTTCAGCCTGGGGCATACATCCACGGCCGAGGACGTTGATGCCTTGATAGACGCGCTGCCCGAGGCCTATGAACGGGCCAAGAAGGCCGGCATGGCCGGCAGCGAAAGCAGCATCCGAACAGCAGGGACAGGTTTTACTTCATGAAGGTTTTGGCAGCAATGAGCGGCGGCGTCGATTCAGCCGTGGCCGCAGCACGGGCAGTGGAGGCAGGACACGACGTCGTCGGGGTCCATCTGGCGCTCTCCCGCATGCCCGGGACGCTGCGTACCGGCAGCCGGGGCTGCTGCACCATCGAGGACTCCCGCGATGCCTGGCGTGCGTGCGACATCCTGGGCATTCCCTACTACGTGTGGGACTTCTCCGAGCGGTTCAAGGAAGACGTCGTTGATGACTTCGTCGCCGAATACGCCGCCGGGCGCACCCCCAATCCCTGCATGCGGTGCAACGAGCGGATCAAGTTCGCCGCGCTGCTGGAGAAGGCGCTCGCCCTCGGGTTCGATGCCGTCTGCACCGGGCACTACGCCAAGGTCATCACCGACGCCGACGGCAATCCGGAACTGCACCGCGCTGCAGACTGGGCCAAGGACCAGTCCTACGTCCTGGGCGTGCTGACCCATGAACAGCTCAAGCACGCGATGTTCCCGCTGGCCGACACTCCGTCCAAGGCAGAGGTCCGGGCAGAGGCGGAACGCCGCGGACTCTCCGTTGCCAACAAGCCGGACAGCCACGACATCTGCTTCATTCCCGACGGCGACACCCGGGGCTGGCTCGAGGAACGCATCGATATGAGCGAGGGTGAGATCGTCGATCCCTCCGGTGAAACACTCGGCACGCACCCGGGCGCCAACGCCTTTACCGTCGGCCAGCGCAAGGGACTGAAGCTGGGACGTCCCGCCGCGGACGGCAAGCCGCGTTTCGTACTGGAGATCCGGCCCAAGGAGAACAAGGTCATCGTGGGCCCGGAAAAGCTCCTGGACATCGACCAGATGCGCGGCATCAAGGTCTCCTGGGCCGGCCTGCCGATCCGGGAAGTCGAAACCGGCGAAGTCTTCGAATGCACTGCCCAGGTCCGGGCACACGGGGATCCCGTGCCGGCGACTGCCTGGATGGAAACCGGGCCTGAAGGCCGCAGCGAACTGGTGGTCCGGCTGAATGAGCCGATGCGCGGCGTCGCGCCCGGCCAGACCGTCGTCATTTACCAGGGCACCCGGGTCCTGGGCCAGGCGACCATCGATTCCGCCCGCTCGCTGGAATGGGATCCAACCGCAGTCTCCTGAAAGGGCGCGCCGAAGCGCCCCGGCGTAACCTGGAATCGAGTCCCGGCGGCTGGACCTAAACTGGTGGAATGAGTACTGCACCAGCCGATGATTTCGACCCCAAAGCCAGCTCCCTTTCGGGAAAAGTGGCGGATGAGGTCATGGCCGAACTGCTGGCCATGCGCAGCAGCATAGACAACATTGACGCAACGCTTGTCTATCTGCTGGCGGAGCGCTTCAAGGCGACCCAGCGGGTGGGGCATCTCAAGGCCGAGCACCGCCTTCCTCCGGCCGATCCGGGGCGGGAAGTCGCACAGATCGCCCGGCTGCGCCGCCTGGCTGAGGACGCCCACCTGGATCCCGCGTTCGCGGAAAAGTTCCTGAACTTCATCATCAGTGAAGTCATCCGCCACCATCAGGCAATTTCCGAGACCCGCAACGGCGGAAGCAATGCAGCCGGAGCCTGACCGCGGCGCGGTGTCCGTTCCTGAACCGTCAGGGGTCACTGCGACCGCTGCCGGCGCCTGGCCGGGCAGCGACCCGGTGGAAGCAGCCAAAACCATCCGCGGCGAACTCGGGGATCCCCATCTTCCGTTCCTCGTGGAACTTCCCCAGCGCGGCATCGGTGCCGATGCGGCCGGCCGAACCGCCTCAATGCTCGTTGACCTTCCCGTTGACCTGCAGCCGCACGGCTGGCGGTTAGTGGACCGTCCGGGGATGGACCAGCGGCGGGCGGTATCGCTGCTTTCACGCGACATCAACGCGCTGGCCGACGTTATCGGCGAAGAGGAAGACCCGGGCAGCGAGCTGAAGGTCTCCCTGCGGGGACCCCTGACGCTGGCTTCGGAGCTGTACCTGCACAACGGTGAACGCGCATTGTCCGACGCCGGAGCCCGCCGTGAGCTGACAGAGTCGCTGGCCGCGGGGGCAGCCGGCTTTGTGGAGCGGGTGGCGGCTGTGTCCCGCGGCGCATCACTGGTGGTCCAGCTGGACGAACCGGCCGTGGACAAGGTCCTTGGCGGGCGGATCCCCACTGCCAGCGGCTACCGGACGCTTCGCCGGGTGCCCAATCAGGAAGCATCGATCCTGTGGGCCATGGTTCGGGACGCGCTCTCGGAGGCCGGTGCGGCGCAGGTCATCATCAACCTGCCTGCCGCCGGACACGGCAGCCCGGAATCCGGGCTGGACCTGGCCCTCGGGGCCGGTGCCGACGGCGTGGCCCTGCCGCTGCGGCGCCTGACGGACCGGGACTGGGAAGGCATAGCCGAAGCAGTTGAAGCCGGAAAACAGATCTGGCTCAGCGCGCTCCCGCTGCCGGCTCCGGGTGCCGAGCCCAGGCAGGTCACTGCCCTGGTGGAGGACATTACGCGCGGCTGGACCCGGGTGGGCCTGCCGCTGCGCGATCTTCCCGCCCTTCGGGTCATGCCCGACGGCGATCTGGCAGAGCTGGCTCCGGCGGCGGCACGGCGGGTGCTGGAACGTCTGACCCAGACTGCGTCGGCCCTGGACCAGCTGGCGGCGGAAAGCTAAAGCGGCTAGAGCCGTCTCTCCCACTTTTCCGGCTCCACGTCCGGCGGCAGCACGCCGTCGAACTCCCGGTACCCGTAGGTAAAGCTGCCGTCGTAGACAAAGACTGTGCCGAGCTGCCGCTGCCGGACCAGCGTGCGGATCCGGAAGCGGCCGGAGTCCTCGTCCCACCACTGCTCAGCGTGGGCATCGGCGCCCGCCAGCACGGGCACGGGGATGCGCAGGCGTCCGAGGAACAGCCTGGTATGCGGGGAATGCATGTGCATCCTGCCGTCGCCGGAGACGGCCAGGGTCAGATCGGTGGCGAGGTTCCGGCGCCGTCCGACATAGTCCGTGAGTCCGGCGGGGGAGGTCAGCGACGTCGTGTCTTCAAAGATGCGTTGTCCGCCGTCGAAGCGGAAGCTGCGCACAGCGGTCAGCGACGAGCGGCCGAACGGATCGCGGTGGGCATAGTTGCGGATGGTGAACGGAACATTTCGGCCGAAATCCGGAAAGAACGCGTTCCTCACCGGCAGGGCTGAGAATAACGGACGCAGCGCCGGGCGCGGACTGCCCGCTACCTCGAACGTCCCCGCCCCCAGCCCGTAGCGTCCCTCATCCGGCTGCAGCGAGAAATAGTCCTGCAGCTGGGGCTGGAGCTTGTCGAATTCTGCGCCGAGCGCACGGCGGTACAGGGACCCTTCGCTCATGCCTCCACCCTACGCCGCTAGAGCCGCCCGGAGGCCTTGAGCCGGATATACATGTCCGCAAGTTTTGGAGGCAGCTCATGGGGCGTTTCATCCACTACTTCCGCTCCCATGGACTTCAACTGTGCGGTAACCGCCGCCCGGTCCAGCAGGGCGCGTTCCGCTGCGGCTGCACGGAAAACATCAGCAGCGGAACCCCGTGCGGCCCGCAGTTCGTCCAGTGCAGGATCCCGTACCGAGGCGATAACCACCACATGCCGGGACAGCAGCCGGGGGAGGACCGGCAGCAGGCCCTCCTCCACGGCGCCGGCATCCAAAGAGGTGATGAGCACTACCAGGGAGCGGCGCGAGGAGACGGAGGCTATGACGCCGGGCAGCAGGGAAAGGTCTGCCTCCACCAGCTCCGGTTCCAGCGGAGCCATGGCGTTGACCAGCCGGCTGAGCAGGTTCCCCTTGGCCGTGGAGTCCACGCGTGCCCGTACCCGCCGGTCCAGGGCCAGGAAATCGACCCGGTCGCCGCCGCCGCGGGCCAGCATGCCCAGCAGGAGCGCGGCTTCAATGCCGGTGTCGAGCCTGGGCTCGTCAAGAATCCGTGCCGCCGAGGTCCGCGAGGTGTCCAGCACCATGATCACCCGGCGGTCCCGCTCCGGACGCCAGGTGCGCACCACCGTGTCCCGGCGCCTCGCCGTCGCCCGCCAGTCGATGGAGCGTACGTCATCACCGCGCACATAGTCGCGCAGCGAATCGAATTCCGTACCGTTTCCCCGAAGCTGGACGGATGCGTTTCCGTCGAGCTCGCGCAGCCGGCGCAGCTTGGCGGGCAGATGGCGTTTGGAGTGGAACGCGGGCAGCACGCGCAGTGATCCGGGGTAGGGGATGGTGCGCTGGCGCGCTGCCAGCCCCAGCGGGCCAAAGGAACGGACCGTGATGTGCGCAGTGCGCAGCTCACCCCGCCGTTCCGGCCTCAGGATACCTGCCGTTTGGCGTGCTTCGCGGGCCGGCACCGTCAGGCGGCGCACTGCATCCCGTGCCCCGGCGGAGGGCTGCCAGGCATCGCGCAGTACCGCGTGGAGCGTGCGCCCGGAGAGGTTGTGGACGGTAAGGGCTGTCCGCACATCCTCACCGAGCCGGGAACTCTCCGGCACATCGCGCTGAAGTCGCAGGCTCCGCGCGGAAACCGCCAGGGCAAGGTCGGTGCCCGCAGCCAGGGCAAGGATTCCCAGCCAGCCGAAGATAGCTGCTGCGCCCGGAAACAGGACTACGGCCACTGCACCCGCTGCGGCAAGGAGGACAAAGCGTCCTGAAACAGCCACGGTGCCTCCGCCTACCGGGGTACCGGGACGGTTGCGAGGATGCTCCCGAGCACGTCGTCCACGCTGACTCCGTCCATCTGCGCTTCGGGCCTCAGCGCCACGCGGTGCCGCAGGGCCGGCAGCGTCAGGGCCTTGACGTCGTCGGGCGTCGTGAAGCTCCTGCCGGAGAGCCAGGCCCAGGCACGGGCGGTGTTGAGCAGTGCCGTGGCGCCGCGGGGAGAGACACCAAGCTGGAACGACGGCGCAGAACGGGTCGCCCGGACCAGGTCGACGATGTAGCCCAGGACTTCAGGTGCCACCTCCACCCGGGAGACAGCTTCCCGGGCGTGCCGGAGGTCCGTCTCGCCGGCTACCGGCCGGACGCCGGCTGCCCCAAGGTTCCGGGGATCGAACCCGCTGCCGTGCCGGCGGATGACTTCAATCTCGTCGTCCCTGCCGGGCAGGTCCAAAGTCATCTTCAGCAGGAAACGGTCCAGCTGGGCTTCGGGCAGCGGGTAGGTCCCCTCGTACTCCACGGGGTTCTGCGTTGCGGCAACCATGAACGGGTCCGGCAATGCGCGGGAGACGCCGTCAACGGTGACCTGGCGTTCCTCCATCGCTTCCAGCAGGGACGCCTGGGTCTTGGGCGGTGTGCGGTTGATTTCGTCGGCGAGCAGGATATTGGTGAAGACCGGTCCCTCGCGGAAGCTGAACTCCGCCGAGCGGCCGTCGTATATGAGCGAACCGGTGACGTCACCGGGCATCAGGTCCGGAGTGAACTGGACCCGGTTCGTTTCAAGGGACAACGCGGCCGCCAGGGTGCGGACCAGCAGCGTCTTGGCAACGCCTGGCACACCCTCCAGCAGCACGTGTCCGCGGGCCAGCAACGCGATGATCAGTCCCGTCACGGCGGCGTCCTGCCCCACGACGGCCTTGGCCACTTCCTGCCGGACGGCCTGCAGCGCCCGGCGGGCACTCTCGGCTTCTTCATCCAGGGTGCCTGGCTGGACCTCGCCGGCGGGGGAGGAGTACTGCTGGGTCATGGTTCGGTTATCGCTTCCTCTAGGTCCAAAAGTTCCTGTGACCAGGTCACCAGGTCACGGTCAGTTGCGGGTACATGGCGGTTGAGCAGGTTATCGATATCGGTTGCGGGGCGTCCGCTCGCATGTGCCGCGGCATCAACGACGGCGGCGGCTGTGCTTCCCGGGCCGAGCCTCAGGCGGGCGGCGAGCCGGACGAGCGTGGCCGCACGAAGATTGTCCGCGGCACGGTCCAGTGCGCGGCTGTCCTGGTACAGGCGGGCCCTTCCGTCCGCTGTCTCAGCAGCGCGCACCACCACCGGCATCGGTTCCAGGGCCAGCGGCCCAAGCCGCCGCCCGCGCCAGAAGATGGCCGCGGCTGCGACGACGAGCGTCCAGATGAGCAGCGGATCGACCCACGCCGGAAACAGGGAAAAGGGGTTTGCCGGAGCGGCGCCCGGCAGGATGTCCGAAGGAACCGGGAGGTACCAGACCAGGGTGTCCGTGCTTCCCAGGACGTGCAATGCCAGCGCGGCATTGCCGTCCCGGGCGATTGTTTCGTTTGTGAGCAGTCCGGTGAAGCCCAGGACGGAGTCCGATCCGTCCGCTGAGGAAGCGTAAACCCCGGCAGGGGGTTCGCTGTTTCCGGTGACCGGAAAACAGGTGACCTGGCCGCGGTAGGCCAGGCCCCCGGCAGTGACAGACCCGGCCGCTGCTGCAGCAGGGGCAGAGCAGTCCGCCGCCGGCGCGGAACCAGATTCAAGAAAGGCCTCGGGAACCAGTCCTGCCTGGGCAATCTCCGGAGCCAGCTCCGCGAGCTGGAGGAACGTGGGCTCCACCAGGACGGTCTTGTCCGCAGCGCCGGCCAGCTGCCCGAGCTGGCCGCTGTCCAGATACTCGTTTGGATCAACGAGCAGGAGCGTCGCTCCGCCGGGCTCCAGTGCTGTCAGGGCCGCGTCGTAGTCCGCCGGGACCACGACGTCGACACCCTGTGCACGAAGCACGCTTGCCGCCGCCTTGGCGCCGTCCGGAGCGGGGTTATCCGCTGAGAGCGGGATCCGGTCCTCTCCGGCGGAGGTGAGCAGGCTCAGCGCGACCCCGCCAGCCAGGACCAGCGCAAGAACGATCCAGAGCCGCCACGCCCGCAGCCTGCGCCGCAGGCTCCCCGGTGCCCGTGCGGGGAGGAAGGCGGCTCCGTCAGGCGTGCTGTTCGGGGTTGTTGTGCTGGTCATTTCGGCACCGCCAGAACCGGTTCCGTGCGGAGGTGCGCCTGGACAGGTTCGGTCCGCAGCAGCTCGGCGTCAAGCCGGGCGGCCCGCTCGGAATCCGTTGCTTCGGCATGCGCTCCGCCGTACTTGACCTCGTCGAAGCGGGCGCTCAGCCAGCGGATATCCGTTCCTGCGCCCGGAAATACGGAGCTCAGGGCTGCTCCTGCTTCGCCGGCCGTGCGTCCCGGCCTCCGGTCCAGGATGACGCGTTCCTCTGCTGAGCGAAGGACTGCACGCAGACGTTCGGCAAGTGCGGTGTCCCAGTCTCCGGCCGCTGCCGCGTGCTCGGCAAGCCGCCGGTGTCCTGCAGCGTCCTGTTCTGCGGCAGCGTCTTCGAAGATCCCTTCCGAGGGCTTGCGCCGGGCGTTCAGGCGCGGACGAATGACCAGCACGGCCAACGCCAGCACCAGCAGTGCACCGAGACCCAGCAGCAGCACACCGGCGCCGGATCCCAGGCCCTGGATGCCTGAAAGCACGTCGCCCAGCCATTCCAGGACAGCGGTGATCAGCTGCTCCGCCCACCCCGGCCGGGCATCCTGGTATTCGGGGCGGGCCAGCTCGGTTTCCAGCCACTTCCGGGCTTGCCGGTCGTCGGGTTCCACCGGCACGTCAAACGGCAGGGCGGAGCGGAGAGGGAAAGCGGAGATCATGAACGCCTAGGAGGCCCGTCCTCCGGGCCACGGGCCCGGAGGAACAGGGAACTGGCCTTGGCCGCCGCGGCCAGGAACGTCGTCGGGATCCCCGCCGGCAGCGTGTTCCTGCTCTCGCATCAGCTCGACGTCGAAGCCTTCCCGGCGTATGCGGAGGTCGACGTACAACAGGGAAGTGACGGCAGCTTGGAAGGCGTACCCGATTGCTCCGAAGAACGCGGAGATGGCCGTGGTCAGCACCAGGACGGGCAGGATCGTCGACAGGTCGTCCCCGGCGGCCTCGCCGGATCCGAACGAGGCGAACAGGGTGACCAGCATGGTGATGGGCGTGCTGATCACGGAAACGATGATGGAGACGATGATGCTGGTGAGGATCAGGATGCCGAAGGTCCGCCACCAGTTGCCCCGGGTCAACGACCAGGACCGGCCCATGGCAGCGAAAATGCCGCGCGGTTCCAGGACCAGGGCAGCGGGTGCCAGGGCGAGTTTTACCGTCAGCCAGGCGAAGACGGCTACGACCGCCAGGACTCCCAGCACCGTGAGGACGATCCCGGAGGTGCCCAGAAACTCAATGACGAAAACGACGGCGAAGATGAAGGCGGCCGCCCCGGCGATGGAAGCCGCGAGCATGAGCAGGGCCATGCCCGCCAGGCGGAGGAAGGACCCCTTGGCCAGGCGCCAGGTCTGCCCGAAACCGGTCTTGAGGTTCAGGATCGCACGGGCCACCGGAATGACCAGCAGTCCCTGCATCACCAGGATTCCGATCGCCGAGATGATGGTCAGCACGGTGCCGCCGGTCAGCACAGACGCACCGAGCGACATAGCCTGGGCGTCGGTGAGCTCCGCCTGCGTGTCCAGGACCTCCAGTGAACCGATGAGGGACTGGCCGAAGATCACGCTCAGGACAGCGATGACGGCCTGGATGATGATGGCAGTGCCGAAAGTCGCTGCCGGGTTGCGGCGGCATGCCTGGAAGGCTCCGTCCATGATCTCGCCCAAACCCAGCGGACGCAGCGGAATGACGCCGGGCTTCGGCGGTGCTGAGTACTGTCCCTGACCGTAGGCCGGCCCGGGAAAGCCATAGGGACTCTGGCCAGGCGCGCCCGAGCCGGGGGGAGGCGTGCCCCAGGGCTGTTGCTGGGGAGCCTGCTGCTCCCAGGGGGGCTGGGGCGGCGGAGCATACTGTCCCCACTGGGGCTGCGGCCAAGGAGCCTGTTGCCCCCATTGGGGCTGCTGACCCCATTGTGGCTGCTGCGGTCCGGGAGGCGGAAGGGGAGGCAGCGATGCGCCGGCACTGCCGTCGCCCGCCCCCGAACCGGGTTGGTTGTGATTGTCCTGACTCATGCCTGGCCCCCGCCTTGTCCGCTCTTGCTGTTGTTTGTCCTTGTCCGACTATAGTTTCTGTCCGCGTTCACCGGGACCCGGCGGGCCGCTGCAAAAATATGCCGCCGGGGATGATAGGGATAACATGGGCATTCCGGCGTGCCCCGCCTGCGCGCTGGGCGCAAGCCCTAACGGCCACTGCCGCAGTGGGCAAGGAACAGCATGCCCGGCGCGGGCTGCAGGCGTCGATTGCCCATCAGGGGCAGGAAGTAAGTGGGGAACTGGAAAGCATGAAGGCACGGATACTGGTCGTAGACGACGACGAAGCCCTGGCGGAAATGATCGGCATCGTGCTGCGCAATGACGGGTTCGACCCCGTTTTCTGCTCTGATGGTGCGCAGGCCCTGGAAATCTTCCGCAGCACCAAGCCCGACCTGGTGCTCCTGGACCTGATGCTGCCCGGTATCGACGGCATCGAGGTCTGCCGCCAGATCCGCGCGGAGTCCGACCTTCCCATCGTGATGCTGACCGCTAAATCCGACACCGCCGACGTCGTCCGCGGCCTCGAGTCCGGGGCGGACGACTACGTGCCCAAGCCCTTCAAACCGGCCGAACTCGTGGCACGCGTCCGGGCCAGGCTGCGCCCGGTCGATTCGAAATCGCCGGAGACACTTTCAATTGGGGAAATCAGCATCGATGTCGCAGGGCACTCCGTGTCACGCGGCAGCGAACGGATTGCGCTGACCCCGCTGGAATTCGACCTGCTGGTGGCGCTGGCGCGCAAACCCTGGCAGGTCTTCACACGGGAAATGCTGCTGGAACAGGTGTGGGGCTACCGCCACGCGGCCGATACCCGGCTGGTCAACGTCCACGTGCAGCGGCTGCGCTCCAAAATTGAGCGCGACCCTGAGGCGCCCGAAATTGTCCTGACGGTGCGCGGTGTCGGTTACAAAGCCGGCCAGAACTAGTTCCAGTTCCGCCTCCCCGGCGGAGCCCGGCGCCGCCGACGGCAAAAAGACCGGCTCGTGGGCCCGTCAATGGGTCGGCGCAGAGCGCCGGGCCCGGGCCGCGGCCGCCGTGCGCCGGATGGCGGAATCCGCCTACCAGGCCAGCCTGGCGCGGGTTGCCGTGCGCTGGCGGCGGTCGCTGCAGTTCAAGACCGTCCTGGCGACCCTCCTTCTCGTGACCCTGGCTTCCGGCGGAATCGGGGCGTTCCTGTCCCACCAGATTGCCGGCGCCCTGTATGAGGAGCGCCTGACACAGTTTCGTGCCGAAGCAACTGCCGGCCTAAGCAGCGTCAAGGAAAACTTCCGCACCACCGCAGCCGTGGACCGCGAAGGCACCGAACGACTGGTGTCCAACACACTTTCCCTGCTCGAGGGACGCGGTGCCGAAACCCCGCGCCGCTACTTGCTCACACCTTTGCCCGGGCAGGACAACCTTTACGTTCACCCGCTGGGTGACGGCATCACTGCCAGCGGAATCCCGGCGCCGCTGAGCGATTCCATCAACGCCATGGATCCGGACGGCGAGGACGTCGTCCACTGGTCCGCCCTGGCGCTTGCCCACGGCGAACCCGGACTGGCTTTCGGCACCAAGGTCACGCTGCCTCCGGACCGCTCCGAATATGCGCTCTACCTGATCTACGACCTCTCCACCATGCAGCAGACCCTGGATGACATCCACCGGATCCTCTGGATCGCCGGCAGCCTGTTCCTGGCAATCATCGGAACTATCGCCTGGGTTGTCACAAAGGCCGGCGTCGGCGCCGTCAGTGCCGCCGCCTCCGTGTCCGAAAAGCTCGCGGCGGGGGAGCTCCAGGAACGCATGGAGGTCAAGGGAGAGGACGAGGTTGCCAGGCTCGCAGCCTCCTTCAACCACATGGCAGCCACGCTGCAGGACCAGATCACCCAGCTCGCCCAGCTCTCACGCATGCAGCAGGGTTTCGTCTCGGACGTCTCCCACGAACTGCGCACTCCGCTGACCACGGTAAGGATGGCAGCCGAAGTGCTGTACGACGCCCGCGACGGGTTTGATCCCATCAGCAAGCGCTCCACGGAGCTGCTCTACCACCAGGTGGAACGCTTCCAGGCGCTGCTCGCCGACCTGCTGGAAATCAGCCGCTTCGATGCCGGCGCAGCTGAACCGGACCTCGAGGCCGCGGATATCCTCGGCATCGTCCGCGACGTCGTGGAAGCCACCGAGCCGCTGGCCTTGAACAACGGTTCGGAAGTGCGCATTGTCTGCCGCGAGGACCGGGTAGTGGTCGATGCCGATCCCCGCCGCGTCGAACGTATTGTCCGCAACCTGGTGGTCAATGCGCTGGAGCATGGTGAAGGCAAACCGGTGGAGATCGCAGTCGCCGCCAATGCCGACGCCGTCGGCGTCGCGGTCCGGGACTATGGCATTGGGATGAGCGACGACGACGCCGCGCGCGTCTTCGACCGTTTCTGGCGGGCGGATCCGGCGCGTGCCCGGACAACCGGCGGCAGCGGTCTGGGCCTTGCCATTGCTGCGGAGGATGCCCGGCTGCATGACGGATGGCTGGAAGCGTGGGGCAGCCCGGGCAACGGTGCCTGCTTCCGGCTGACACTTCCGCGGCGGCACGGCGAAGGGTTCGCGGCGTCCCCGGTTCCCCTTTCCCCGCAGGACACATCGCTGCCGGCACCGCCCCGCGCTCTCTCTGCACTCGTGCGTCCTGACCCGGAGGAACACCATGACTAGCGGACTTCGCGGCCGCGTTCGCGCCGCACTCCTCGTCGCCGTCATGCTCTTCCTGGCCGGCTGTTCCTCTATTCCCACGGTTGGTCCGGTGGGCACGGCTACTCCCAGTGCGGGCGGCAGCAACATCGCGAACCAGCTCAGCTACGCGCCTCCCGGCCCCGTGGACGGCGCGGGCCCGCAGGAAATCATCGAAGGCTTCATCACCGCCGGAGTGGGAGCGGGAGAGGACTACAGCGCGGCCCGTGAGTTCCTCACACCCGAGCTTGCCGGCTCCTGGGTTCCCGGCGAACGGGTCGTGATCTACGGAGCGGACCCGAACGTGGTCCCGCTTCCCGAGCCGAATGCGTTCCAGATCCAACTGGAAGTGGTGGCCTCGGTCGACGCCGGAGGCATCCGCACGAACTCCGCCCCCGGGACCACCGAGACCATCCAGGTCCGGGTGGCACAGCAGGACGGCGAGTGGCGCATCAGCGGCATTCCCAACGGAGTGATGATCTCGGACGTCACGTTCCCGACGGTGTTCCAGGCCCATAACCTGTACTTCTACTCCAGCACCTACCGCTACTGGGTTCCGGACACCCGGTGGTTTGTCCGCCGGTCAGGCATAGCGGCCTCCGTGGTCAACGCCCTGCTGGCGGGACCTGCTCCGTACCTGCGGGGCGCGGTGACCAGCGCTTTCCCAGCGGAAACGTCGCTCGCGCGCGATGCCGTTCCGGTGGTTTCCGGCGTGGCCTCGGTGGACTTTTCGGCCGAAGTCCTTGATTCCAGCGACCTCAGCCGGCAGCAGATGGCGCTTCAGCTGGAAAAGAACCTCCGCCAGCTCAATAACGTGAATTCCGTGGAGATGACGGTCAACCAGCGCGCGGTGGACCTGGGACCCGAGGACGATTCCCTGCTGGCGGTCCAGGACGATCCCCGTGTCGGCGATACCCAGATTGCGGTCTCCGGCGACAGCTTGATGTTCTTCCGCGACAGGCAGGCGGTGCCCATCGAAGACCTGCCTGACCTTAGCGAGTACGAACCGCAGGAGCCCGCCGTGTCGGCGGACCTGACCACCATCGCCTTCCTTTCCGGTGACGCCGGCACCCTGCTGGTGACAGGTCCCGGCAAGGACGTCGCACCCGTGGCGTCCGGAAGCTCCCTCACCGCGCCAAGCGTCGATCCTGAAGGCTGGATCTGGTCCGCCTCGGACGAGCCGTCCGGGAGTAAAGTGATCGCTGTCGGACCGGACCTCAAGCCTTCGGCCCAGCCTGGGCTGAAGCCGTCCTGGCTCGACGGGATGAAGGTCAGGGAACTGCGGATCTCCCGCGACGGAGCCCGTGCCTTGCTGGTGGTTGAACAGAAGGGTACCGCCCGTGTCCTGATCGCCGGCGTCGTGCGCTCTTCCGACGGTACCCCGCAGACGCTGACAGCACCTTTGGAAATCTGGACTGATGATCCCGTGACGACGGCTGTCTGGGTCGGCGAGACCTCGGTTGCGGCGCTGCAAAGCGGCCAGGATGAGCGCCTTACCCCGGTCATCCTGGATCCCACGGAGGAGAACCGAACCTTGGCGCCATGGGACGGAGGCTTCAGCCTGAGCGGTGGTGATGGTCCGGAAGACCTCTTCCTGCAGACCGCTGACGCCATTTACAAGAAACTGGGCAACGGCTGGATCAAGGAAATCGACGGGCTGCGGGATCCGGCGTTCCCGGGCTAGGGCATTGTTCCCGTCTGGTCCTCTGGGGTCTGCACCTCTCGGTATCCCTCCGTCCCTCCACATATCCGGCCGGTGGGCCTGACAGCGACCGTTTATCCGCACGCGCTGTCCGTTGCACATGGCGGCGTGCCTTGGGCCGCAGTGTGGGGACATGTCTTTTCCGCGTGTGATTTTGTTCCGGGAAGCGGACCGGGTCTTCCAGCACCCCGCCGCGGCCGGGTTGCTGGTGGCCGGCCGCGAATTGCGGTCGGTGCTGCTGCCGGTGGTGTGTGCCGTGTGCGCACGGCCGGACGAATCGTTGTGTAGCGGATGCGCGGCCGCCGTCAGGCATGCCACACTGCGCCCCTTTGAGGCATCGTCCGGCGCAGGGCTGCTCCCGTCCCAGGAGGAGGAGGACGCCGGCGCAGGCGTTTCCTGCCCGGCCCGGGTTTTCCCGCCCCGCGGCGCGCCAATACCGTCCTCTGTCGGTGACGGCGGCCGGCCGCTACGGGACGGCACTGGCCCGGGTGCTGCTCGCCTGCAAGAACCATGGCCACACGGATCTGGTTCCTGTCCTCGGCACGGCGATGGCGCGCGCCCTGCACTCGGTTCCGGGCATCGGGCAGGATCCAGTCCATCTGGTCCCGGTTCCGGGGAAGACACGGGCCCGTTACCGCCGCGGATACGATCCGCTTGCCCTCATCCTGGGTTACGTCAGCCGCCGCGGACTGCTGCCCGGGAAGACGCACGTCAGCCGGCTGGTGCGGTACCGGCCACGGTCCGAGGCTGCGGGATGGCTGAGTATCCGGAAGGCAGGGCAGAAGGGGCTCGGAGCCCGGGCCCGGAGGCGCAACGTGCAGGGAACCATGATCGCGGGGCCGCCGGGATCCCTTCGAGGGCTGAAAGTGGTGGTGGCCGATGACGTCCTGACCACTGGAGCCACCCTTGCCGAAGCTGTGCGTGCCCTGCGCAGCGCCGGTGCGGAGGTGCTGGGCGCCGTCGTCATCGCTGCGGCGCGTGCGCCTTCAGCTACCCGCTGACCACCGCGTTGCAGCAGGCCACGCCGGGAAAAGAAAGGACAGCGTCCAAGGTCAGAAGGTGAATTTACTTTCGGGGTGATCTAACGTGTTGGTATGGACTGTTTCAAGCAAAGGAGCAGTCCTGCGGCAACGGCTGCGAAGGAAACTGGCAGCGGCCGTTGTTGTGTCACCGAAGAATATTGGAGGGCACCATGGAATTCATGATCAGCGGACGCAACGTTGCAGTATCCGATCGGTTCCGTCAGTACGCCGCCGAGAAGATCGGCAAGGTGGAGAACCTCGGAAACAAGGTGCAGCGGGTTGATGCACGGGTTACCAAGCACGAGAACATCCGCGAAGCCGACAGCTCCCTCACCGTTGAATTGACCGTCCTTGGACGCGGACCCGTGGTCCGTGCCGAAGCATCGTCCGCCGATAAGTTCGCCGCCTTCGACCTCGCCTACGGCAAGCTCATGGAGCGCCTCCGCCGTGCCAGCGACCGGCGGAAGGTTCACCACGGGCGGCACACCCCTCTTGCGGTACGCGTGGCGACCGCCGGGCTGGAGCCGGCCCGGACAGCAGAGCCGCTCGCAGCGCAGGTTGCCGCTGAAGAACCGGATCCTATGGAAGGCAATGGAGCCGACCAGGAGACGCAGACCGGCGAATGCCCGGTGCTGATCCGCCGCAAGGTTTTTCCGGGTGCCCCCATGAGCCTTGACGACGCTGTCGACAACATGGAACTGGTCGGCCACGATTTCTACCTGTTCGTTGATTCCGCAACCGGTGCGCCGTCGGTGGTGTACCGCCGGAAGGGATGGACCTACGGCGTGATCACCCTGGATTCGAAGTGCGCAGAGGGCGAACAGGAACTGCGCGAAGAGATGCGCGGTTACCGCGACAACACGGTTGTGACGGAAGGGATCGAAGCCACCGCCTGACGGCCGGACCTGTCTAGGATGGGGGCATGCCAGCCGCCTTGACCCTGGACCAGGCCCGCCGCGCCGTTCTGTGCGCGCAGCAGTTTGCTAAAGCGCGGCCCGCCAGCCCGACTCCCGGGCAGGTGGGCCGCGTTTTTGATTCACTCGCCCTGTTGCAGATCGACTCCGTCAACGTGCTCGCCCGGAGCCACTATTTGCCGCACTTTTCGCGGCTCGGTGCGTACGACCGGACGGTGCTGGACCGGATGTCTTCCCGCCACCCGCGCCGCATGATGGAGTATTGGGCGCACGAGGCGAGCTATATCCATCCGGACCTGTTCGCCGACCTGCGCCTTTGGAAGAAACGAAGCTGGGCAGGCTCCGGGGAACCGGAAGAACTCCGCCGGCGCGTCTCCGATGCGTTGCTGGCACTGCTCGAAGACAAGCATCCGCTCACCGCGCGCCAGGCTGAAATGCTCCTGGGGCACGCCGCGGACAGGGAAAAGACCAACTGGGGATGGAACTGGAGCGTCGTCAAGCGCGCGCTGGAAGACCTGTTCGAACAGGGGATCGTTACCAGTGCCGGCCGTACTGCCCAGTTTGAACGGCTCTACGCCCCCACCGCCGCGGTGCATCCGCAGGGGCCGGCGTCCCTGGAAGGCGGCGTCGACCGCAGCGAGGCACTGCTGCGGCTGACGGAAAGGGCTGCACGTGCGCTTGGCGTCGGCACGGCAAACGCACTTGCCGACTATTTCCGCCTGCCGGTTCAGGAGACCCTGGCGGCGGCCAGGGTACTGTCCGCACGCGGCACGCTGGAGGAGACCTCGGTCGCTGGCTGGAAGACACCGGTTTTCCTGCATGCAGCTGCCCGCATTCCACGCCGCTGCCACGGCCGCGGGTTGCTGAGTCCCTTCGATTCCCTGGTATTTGACCGGAGGAGGCTGCGGGACCTCTTCGGGATCGACTACCGGATCGAAATCTATACCCCTGCGGCAAAACGGCGTTTCGGGTACTACGTGCTGCCCTTCCTGCTGCGGGAAGGGATCGCGGCGCGCGTTGACCTCAAAGCCGACCGGGCCAGGGGAGTGCTCCTGGTCCAGTCCGCCCACCTGGAAGCGGACGCACCGGATGATACTGCCGTTGAGCTGGCTGCGGAATTAGTCCTGATGGCACGGTGGCTGGACCTCGGAGAGGTTATGGTAAGACCTGTGGGCAACCTTGCGCCCGCCCTGAAACTGGCCGTTAGCCGTGAGTAACCCACGCCGGGAACCCAGACGTCCTGCGGGACGTCTCTCACGTAGACTGGGGACGCCAGAAAACGGCAACACTAGATTGGGAGCAAATCAGTGGCATCACTTCTCGAACGAGTTCTTCGCACCGGCGACAAGAAGACGCTGAAAACACTGCGTAACTACGCCGACGCGATCAACGTGCTCGAGGACGAGTACAAGGCCCTGTCTGACGCTGAGCTGCGCGCCGAAACAGACAGCCTCAAGGAGCGCCACGCCGACGGCGAATCGCTGGATGATCTTCTCCCAGAGGCCTTTGCGATGGTCCGTGAGGCGGCAGGCCGGACCCTGGGGATGCGTCACTTTGATGTGCAGCTGATGGGCGGCGCGGCTCTTCACCTGGGAAACATCGCAGAAATGAAGACCGGTGAAGGCAAGACCCTCGTCGCCACCGCACCCGCTTTCCTGAACGCACTGACCGGCCGCGGCGTCCACGTCGTCACCGTGAACGACTACCTGGCCCAGTATCAGTCCGAGCTCATGGGCCGTGTCTTCCGCTTCCTGGGCATGAGCACAGGCTGCATTGTCTCGAACCAGGATCCGGCCACCCGCCGTGAGCAGTACGCCGCAGACATCACCTACGGCACGAACAACGAGTTCGGCTTCGACTACCTGCGCGACAACATGGCCTGGAGCGCTTCGGAACTTGTCCAGCGCGGCCACCACTACGCCATCGTTGATGAAGTCGACTCCATCCTTATTGACGAGGCGCGCACCCCGCTGATCATCTCCGGTGCCGCGAGCGGCGACGTAAACCGCTGGTATACGGAGTTTGCCAAGGTGGTCCAGCGGCTGAGCCTGGACCAGGACTACGAAGTCGACGAAAAGAAGCGCACCGTCGGCGTCCTGGAATCCGGTATCGAGAAGGTCGAGGACTATCTGGGTATCAGCAACCTCTATGAGGCTGCGAACACGCCGCTGATCGGTTTCCTGAACAACGCCATCAAGGCCAAGGAGCTGTTCAAGCGGGACAAGGACTACGTCATCCTCAACGGCGAGATCCTCATCGTTGACGAGCACACCGGGCGCATCCTCTCCGGACGCCGCTACAACGAAGGCATGCACCAGGCCATCGAGGCCAAAGAAGGCGTGCAGATCAAGGCCGAGAACCAGACCCTCGCCACGGTCACCCTGCAGAACTACTTCCGCCTGTACGAAAAGCTCTCCGGCATGACCGGCACCGCCGAAACCGAAGCGGCCGAGTTCATGAGCACGTACAAACTCGGCGTCGTGCCCATCCCGACCAACAAGCCCATGGCACGGCTTGACCAGCCCGACCTCATTTACAAGAACGAGGTCGCCAAGTTCGACGCCGTCGTCAAGGACATTGCCGAACGCCATGCCTCCGGGCAGCCCGTGCTGGTGGGCACCACCAGCGTGGAAAAGAGCGAATACCTCTCGAAGCAGCTGGCCAAGGCAGGCATCCGGCACGAGGTCCTGAATGCAAAGAACCACGCCCGTGAAGCTGCCATCGTGGCCCAGGCCGGCCGCAAGGGAGCGGTCACCGTAGCCACCAACATGGCTGGCCGCGGCACCGACATCATGCTCGGCGGCAACGCGGAATTCAACGCCGTAGCCGACCTGAACAGCCGCGGACTGGATCCGGCCGAGAACCCGGAGGCCTATGAAGCGGCCTGGCCTGCTGCCCTCGAGAAGGCACAGTCCGCGGTCGCTGCGGAACACGATGAAGTGCGTGCCCTCGGCGGCCTGTACGTCCTGGGCACCGAACGCCACGAATCCCGGCGCATCGACAACCAGCTGCGTGGACGTTCCGGTCGCCAGGGCGATCCGGGCGAATCCCGTTTCTACCTCTCCCTCACGGATGACCTCATGCGCCTGTTTAACTCAGGTGCCGCTGAACGCATCATGAACAGTTCCTCGATGCCGGACGACGTCGCGCTCGAATCGAAGCTCGTCTCGAAGGCAATCCAGAACGCGCAGGGCCAGGTTGAAGGCCGGAACGCGGAACAGCGCAAAAACGTCCTGAAGTACGACGACGTCCTGAACCGCCAGCGCGAGGCCATCTACGGAGACCGCCGCCGCATCCTTGAAGGAGACGACCTGCACGAGAAGGTCGGTTTCTTCCTGGAAGACGTCATCGGCGCGATCGTCAACGATGCGACGGCGGAGGGCCACGGGGACGACTGGGATCTGGAAACCCTCTGGAAGAACCTCAAGATCGTCTACCCGGTGAGCCTGACTGTCGACGAAGTCATCGACGAAGCCGGTGGAAGGGCCCAGCTCACCCGGGACTTCCTGCTGAACGAAATCCTGTCTGATGCCCGGCTGGCCTACCAGGCCCGTGAGGATGCCATTGGCTCTGCTGCGATGCGCGAACTCGAGCGCCGGGTAGTGCTCTCGGTGATCGGCCGGAAATGGCAGGAACACCTCTACGAGATGGACTACCTCAAGGAGGGCATCGGCCTGCGGGCAATGGCTCAGCGCGATCCCCTGGTTGAGTACCAGCGCGAAGGCTTCGTCATGTTCCAGACCATGATGGAGGCTATCCGCGAGGAGAGCATCCGGTACCTGTTCAACGTTGAGGTCCAGGTCTCCGAGCCTGCCGTTCCGGAAGCCCTCGCAGGCATCAAGGACGCACGCGGCGCCCTGGGCACTCCCATCATCAAGGCTGCCGGCCTCGAAGCGCCCGAACGGCCCGCCAGCCTGCAGTTCTCCGCCCCGAACAGCCAGGGTCAGGTCGAAACCAGGGTTGAGCGCACCACCCCCGCCAAGCAGTCAGGGTCGGGTTCACCGGCCGAGCCTGGCTCACGCCGGGACGTGCGCGCTTCCTCCAAGAAGAAGCGGCGCAAGTAGGCTCAGCCGATCTCCAAAGCCGTGACCTTCCACAGTCCGCGCCGCAGCTCCAGCCGGAGAGCCGCCGCGCGGACTGTGGACGTTTCGGCTGCGACAACGGCTACTTCGTAGATCCCTTCCGCGACGGGACAGACCCTGACACGCAGGATCCGGACATTGCGGCGTGCCCTGGCTCCGCTGGCTGCGGCGCGTCCCCGCTCCAGGTTTGTCCGCATCTGCAGCCGTTCAAATTCGTCCAGGTCCAGCCAGCGCGACATCTGCTGCAGTGGACGCACACCTGCGAGCACTTCCAGGGCACCTACAGTGACAGACCGCGCGATCGCCTCCATGCGCGCGTCATCCTGCGGCGGACTGGACCAGTTTGCGCCAGGCGGCAGCGGATCCGGAGGCACTGCACGTACCTGAACCGGACGTTGCTGGGGCACGACCGGGGGTGCGTTCCCGGGAACGGTGGAGAAGACCGGTGTACGGGGCACGGGCAGAGGTTCGCCGCTGGCCCGCGCCAGCAATCCGCGGCCCTGTGCATTTACCTCGCCTGGAGCTGGAAGAACAATGAGGATCGTCATCAGCGTGCTCCTTTTCGATAGGGTTTAGTCCGCTTGGAGCGGCGGAACGGCCAGGACCTGTCCGGGCTGGAGGACATGGGGGTTTGCGCCTATGACGCCACGGTTCAGCTCGAACCACGCCGGCCAGTGCGAAGCGATCTCGGTGTCTGTGGCAGAGGGGCCAAGCTGTGCGGCGGCCAGCGCCCACAGGGTGTCTCCGGCCATGACCGTTACCTCCTGATACGCCGGAGCCTGCAAACGGACAGAAGGTGGAATCAGCAGCGGACCCGGTACGGTTTCCGGCGCCGATTTCCAGTGCGGGTCAAACGGGTCCACGCCGTCGGGTGACTGCACCGGCTGCCAGAGTGGATCGATCGCCGAATTCCCGCCCCACGCAGCCGCAGCCGCGGCAGGAGCACCAGCAGGGCCCGGTGGAGGGGCTGCCAACGCCGTCATCGGGACGGCGGCAACCTGCAGGCCAAGAACCGCTGCCGCCAACCGGCGGAGGAATTCAGGACTGAACCGTCCAACAGTGCGGGCTGCGCGGTGTTTGCCGAACCGCAGCAGCAGCGCTGAGATGAGCCCGGCCGTCAACCCGACGGTCCACCACGCCAACACGAGGATGCCCGCCGCGCTGGCAGCCAGGGCGGCAAGCGACTGAAGCTCTGTCAGCGAGCTGGCCCGGAGAATGTCAAAGGTGCCCGCGCGCCCCGAAAGCCTGGCGCCGGACCAGACCAGCAGCAGGCCTGCTGCCGCCGCAGCAGCTGCTTGTAACAGGTCTTCCAGAAGCCGGCGCATGTTCTGGCCTTTCGAGGTAACGTGCGGATGGCCGATCAGATATCGGCTACTTGATGAAATTTGGTGTCGTTTGATGCGATTTGTTGGCTGGTGATGTCCTTTACTACACACAGATGGCAATGCTGTCCAGAGTGGCCAAGGAGAAATTTGGCGGTTAGCCTTTGCCGATGAGATGGGAGTCACTGTTTGCTGACCTGGAGGCACAGCTGGCCGCAGCCGGACAGGCCGGGCTGGAAGCTGAGATAGCGGAACGTCAGCGAGGGGAGTCAGCGTCCATCGGCTTCACCGCTCGGTTGCGGGGCCAGCATGGCGGGCCGCTCAAGGTTTACGTCGACGGGGTTGAGGAACCTCTTTGGGGTGAACTCAGGCAGGTAGGCGCTGGCTGGTTCCTGCTGAAGTCCTCGTCAACATCGCACCTGGTTCCGCTGCAGGCAGTGCGGCTGGTCGAGGGAATGGGCCGGTTTGCGGCTGCGGAGGAAGGACTCGTCCAGCTGAAGCTCTCGTCGGCCTTGAGGGGAGTGGCGCGGGACCGCTACCCGGTGCGCCTGCAGCTCCGCGGAGCGCCCGCAGCCAGCCTGCACGGCAGCATCGACAGGGTCGGGCTGGACTTCCTGGAATTCGCCGTGCTGGAGCCCGGCACCGCACGCCGGCGGGAGAACGTTGCCTCGGCAGCGGTCGTCCCGTTCCGGGCTGTTGCGGTCATCAGTTCCACCCGCTGACCGTTCCCCAGAACGCTCAGCCGGGGTCGGATGCCGCTGCGCTAGACGTCCGCAGCTTCGTCCTGCGGCAGGGCGGCCCGTGCCTCGGCCGCCTTCCGATAGGCGCCGGCAATGTATTCCTCGAGTTTTGCCGATTCGACCCTCCACTGGCCGCGGCCACCAACCTGGATGGCCGGAAGTTCCCCGGAACGCACCAGCGCATACGTCTGGGACGAAGAAATGTTCAGGACCTCGCCAACGTCGGCGAGCGTGAGGAACCTCTTCTCCACCATGGTGCCTTCCCTCATTTCCGTTCTCGCTCCGTGCGGCTCTGGCCAAGTCTGCCAGCACAACGGCCGCCGTGCGGAAGTTATCCACAAATTAGGGCCCCCACCCGTTTCCATCCTGCACATTCCGCGTCACAATGTCCTGCAACACTCCGCAGGGAGTCCGGGGGAAACGTTCAGGGGGAAAGATGAGTCTCAAGACCGCGGTGCCGCAGGCGCCTGCCCAGCGCCTCAAGAAGCCATCGTGGAAGGACCCCCGGCTGCTGGTGGGGATACTGCTGGTGCTGGCATCCGTGGCGGGAGTAACTGCGCTGGTGGCGGGTGCGGAAAAGTCCACGAACGTTCTCGTGGCGGCCAGGGACCTTCCCGTTGGCACAGCCCTCGACTCGGAGGACTTTGACGTAGTGCCGGTACGTCTGGGCACCCTCGAAGGGGCCTATATGCCTGCCGGCGAGAAGATCCCCGACGGCGCAGTTGCCGGCGCGCTGATCCGCAGCGGCGAGCTGTTGGTGAGGGCGGACCTGGCCACGTCAGACCAGCTGGACCGCAAGCCGCTGGGGCTCGACGTTGAGACGCCGCTGCCCAGCGGAATCCGGTCGGGAGACAGGGTGGATGTGTGGGCGTCGCTGCCCGACGGCCGGAACGGTTTCAGCGAACCGCGAAAGCTTCTCGAGGCAGCGGAAATCTCCGAAATCGCTGTAGCGGAATCCGTCATTGCCGGCCCGGACGCCACGCGGCTGCTCGTGCTGGTGGAAGATTCGGACCTTCCCGCACTTCTCGGAGCCCTGTCGAACCAGGCCAAAATCGCCGTCGTCCCGAATCCGTCACTCCGATGAGTTCGATTCCGGTGGTGACTTCAGGCAGCGGAACAGCTGAGCTGGTTCAGGGGCTGGAACGCCTGCAGGGCCCGGTGACGGTCATCAGGCGGTGCGGTGAACTGGCTGAACTCATTGCCGCGTGCCAAAGCGGCATGGCCCGGGCAGCCATTGTGGATGACGACGCAGTTGAACTGACGGCCAGCCTCGCCGAACGCCTGTCTGCCGCGGGAGTCGCACTGATTGTCCTCGCGGACGACGTCGAAACCCAGGAAAGGCTGGACGCGCTGGGGATCCGGCATGCGTCCGGAACGCTCGATTCAGCGTCGTTCGCGGAACTGGTTGCCTCAGCGGTGTCGGAGCTGGAATCACGGACCGGCCTGCCTTCGAGCGCTTCGTCGCTGGCCGACCCAGGACAGCCTTTCCGGCAGTGGACCTTGGCGGAAAGCCCGTCAGGCGGGGGAGGGGAGGCACTCCGGGACCGGAGG
>NZ_JAXIOO010000036.1:0-32803 GCF_049311065.1 Arthrobacter sp. 7Tela_A1
CCGCAGCCCGTGGGGGCCCCCTATCGGGCGGCCGTCGTCCTTTGCTGATGTGTACTAGTGCTGTGCCTGGTGTGCCGGCAGCAGCGGAGCGAAGAACTCGGCCAGCTCAGCCGTAGCGGTCAGCGGCAGCACGTTCGCGACGTACTGGTCCGGCCGGACCACAACGACGACGCCGCCGCGGTCCAGGCCGCGCTGCTCGAAGATGTCCGCTTCCGGGTCGGTGCCGTAGACCTTGGTGAGGTCATTCAGCTTGAACGGGCCGACCTGCGGCTTGAAGACCGCCGGAACCGCGCCCAGGTCAACGCCGGTGTGGTCCTGCTGGTAGATGACCTTGACGTCGAACCAGGCATCGCCGTCGCCGTCAGCGGGCTGCGCGGCCAGCGGGGATTCCGGTGCGTTCTGCAGCCACTGCGCGAGCTCGGTGGCCGGGGAGGGCATGCCGGCCGCGGCTGCGTCGGCGAAGACGTAGATCCGCCAGCGGCCGTCCGCCTTGGCCTGGTGCCCGAGCTGCACCGGGTTCGTGTCGCAGACGCGCAGCACCGGAGCTGACTTGAAGCGCTTGCCGATGGGAAAGCCCGTCGCCAGGTCCTGGTGCCTGGCCTCGCCGACCAGCATGGACGGCGTGTATTCGGTCATGAACCCGGCCGGGAACTCGGCGGTGCGGACGTAGAAGTCCTCGAGGTCCGAGGGGTTCTCGAATTCCTCGGGCTTCTTGGCCATCAGCGTGGACCATTCCTTGTCGAAGTCGATCAGGTTCTTCGCAACAACCTGGCGTTCGGCGGAGTAGGTGGCGAGCAGGGACTCCGGAGCGCGGCCGTCCAGCACGTGGCCAAGCTTCCAGGCAATGTTGAACCCGTCCTGCATGGACACGTTCATGCCCTGGCCGGCCTTGGCGCTGTGGGTGTGGCAGGCATCGCCGGTGATGAAGACGCGCGGGGTGCGCTTGCCGACCTGCTCGGGCAGGACGTCGTCGAACCGGTCGGTGAGCCGGTGCCCCACCTCGTAGACGCTGTGCCAGGCCACGTTGCGCACGTCGAGCGTGTAGGGGTGCAGGATCGCGTTGGCCTTATCGATGATTTCTTCGATGGAGGTGTTCCGAACTGCGCCGTTGTCGTCCTCGGCAACTTCACCCAGGTCCACGTACATGCGGAACAGGTGCCCGCCTTCGCGCGGAATGTGCAGGATGCTGCCGCCGTTGGAGGACTGGATCGCGCACTTGGTGCGGATGTCCGGGAAGTCAGTGACGGCCAGGACGTCCATGACACCCCAGGCGTGGTTGGCGGCGTCACCGGCCAGGGTGCTGCCAATCGACTGGCGGACCTTGCTCCGGGCGCCGTCGCAGCCCACCACGTACTTGGCCTTGACGGTGCGCTCGGCGCCTTCGTCCGGGCCGGCAGTCCGGCGCAGGGTGACGGTGACCGGGTACTCCGCGGCGTCGTCGACCTCCAGGTCCACGAACTCGTAGCCGTAGTCCGGCTTCATCCGGGTGGGTGAATTCGCCATGACACGGGCGAAATAGTCCAGCACGCGGGCCTGGTTCACGATCAGGTGCGGGAACTCGCTGATCCCGGTTGGATCGTCCAGGGCGCGTCCGGAGCGGACGATGTTCTGCGGATTCTCGGGATCCGGGCGCCAGAAGCACATCTCGGTGATCCGGTAGGCCTCGGCAATGATCTCTTCCGCGAAGCCAAAGGCCTGGAAGGTTTCCACGCTGCGGGCCTGGATGCCGTCGGCCTGGCCGATCACCAGCCGGCTGTCACGGCGTTCGATGATCCGGGTGGTGATGTCCGGGAACTGGGACAGCTGTGCGGCGGCGAGCATGCCGGCGGGACCGGAGCCGACAATGAGCACGTCCATCTCATCGGGGAGCTCTTCGGGCCGGTTGATTCCTACGCCGGCTGCCGGCTGTACGCGCGGATCGCCGGATACGTAGCCGTGGTGGTGGAACTGCACGGGTGTCCTCACTTCGTTGTGTCTTCTTACGGGTGTCCGACCAGGTTTTACTGCCGCCGTTCATGTTCGTTATTTGAACAGGCGATTCAATAGTCGAAACTGCTGGTGCAGACACTGTACTGGAGGCATGACGCAGGTCACAACACGTTCCGTCATTGTGACTGGCGGAGGGGCTGCGGGCGGGGCGGCTGGAGGGGCAGCCGGCGGAAAATCTGCTCTCAAAAGCGCAGGCCCGGGCGTCAAGCCTTGTACTTGCTTAGGCCCCCTGAAACCGTGGCTGAACCCGCCCTTCACTGGGGCGGAAAGAAATACTCGCACGGAGAGGCAGCAAAAGCATGAGCACAACCACACCCGATAACAGCCAGCCAGCCGCCCGGGTCAAGCGAAGGACCTTCCTGGGCGGGGTCGCCGGTGCCGGTGCTGCCGGCCTCGCCGGACTCAGCCTGCTCACGGCACCTTCTGCCGCCACTGCGCCCACAGCGCCGGCCATCCCCGGCACCGACACCGACCCGCTGGACCTGCTGAAGCGAATGCTTTCCTTCGATACCCAGAACTTCGGGTCCGGCGCCAACACGCGCACCCATGCCGAAATGCTGCAGGAGGTGTGGACCCGCGCCGGGGTGCCGGTGGAGATCATCGACACTCCGCAGCCGAACAACGTCCACCTGATCGCCCGCATCCCGGGAACCGGCCAAGCCGAACCCCTGTTGCTGCTGGGCCACTCCGATGTGGTTCCGGTTGAGCTGGAGAACTGGACGGCCGACCCGTTCGGCGGCGAAATCCGCAACGGGGAAATCTACGGGCGGGGCGCGCTGGACATGAAGGGTGCCAACGCCGCCTCGATTGCCGCCCTGCTGCGCCACCTCAGCGAAGGTGCCCGCTTCGACCGGGACATTATTGTGCTCACCGACTGCGACGAGGAAGCGGGGTCATTCGGCTCACGCTGGCTTGCCGCAAACTACTGGGACAAGCTGGACGCCGGATCGGTCCTCACCGAAGGCGGCTGGTTCCTCGCCCAGGACGACGGAACGACGCCGATGCTGATCAGCGCCACCCGGCAGGACAAGGTCTACTTCAACATCGACCTGACCGCGCGCGGCACCGCAACCCACTCTTCCAAGCCGCTGGAGGACGCCGCGATCGTGACCCTGGCCCGCGCCGTCGCCAGGCTGGGCGATTGGCAGGCTCCGGTTTACCTCACGGACGTCACCCGTGAATACTTCCGCGCACTCTCCAGGGCAACAAAGGACCACCGGTTCGCCCAGGCCCTGCGGAGGATGCTTGACGCGCGGAATCCGCACACTCTGGAGCGATGGGCGCAGCTGGTCATCGCGAAGTCTCCGTATCCGGCCCTGCACAGCGCACTGCTGCGCACGACCCATGCGTTCGTCATCGAGAACGCCGGATACAAGGAGAACGTCATTCCTTCCAGCGCACAGGCCCGCCTGAACTGCCGCGCCGTTCCCGGCGGGCAAAAGCCCCGTGAGTTCCTGGCCCAGGTCCGCAGGCAGCTGGCCCGCAGCGACGCCGAGGTCACTATTGCGGCACCGGAGGGCGTCAGCGAGGAGGAATACCTGGCCACGCTGGATGAAACCTGGGCCACACCGCCGGCAGATATTGACACCGACCTGTTCTCCGCGCTGACAGCCGCAGCGAAGGAGACCTACCCCGGTGCCCGCTTCACTCCCGCCCTCTTCGAGGCAGGCACCAGTCTTGCGCCCTGGCGCAGCCGCGGGATACCCGGTTACGGCGTCTACCCCTACGTCCTGAGCAAGGATCAGCTGATCGGCATGCACGGCAATGACGAACGCATTTTCACTGAAGCGCTGGTCCAGGGCACGGACTACATGTATTCGGTGTTCTCCCGCTTCCGGGTTTAACGGTTCGAATAATGGCTGCGCCCGGACCCTGTGGTTCGGGCGCAGCCATTATTGTGGAAACCACCCGGCTGCGGTTATCCGAACACCGGCACCCCGGCGCGGACCAGCCGCCAGTTCTCCTCCGCAAAGGCGGACGGATCGATACTCTGGTTCGCCACCACGTAATCGATGAGCAGCTGGCGGATTTCGGTCTGCTGGTTGAGCAGCACCGGAGCCGTAGCGATGTGCGGGAAGTTCCCGCCGCCGGACTGGCGGTAGTTGTTCGTGGCCACGGCGAAGTGCTGCTCCGGATCCAGCGGAGCGCCGTCGAACGTCAGATTGGTGATCCGCTCCCCCACCGGCTGCGAGATGTCGATGTCGTAGGAAATCCCGGAGAACATGTCGTAGTTGTAGTCCGGGGTTCCGTCGGCATTGGTCAGTGTCTCGGGATTCACCGGAGCACCCGGGGCCGTCTGGACGAAGTACTTGGCCGAATACTCCAGGTAGTCCTTGATCTGCGCACCGGTCATGTCCACTGCGTAGAGCGTGTTGGGAAAGACGTAGAGTCCGGCGATGTCGCGGATGGTCACCGGCCCTTCGGGGATGACGGCCGTGCGGCTGAACGGTGCAGCGATGGAGAGCACCGGAAGGCCCTCGTTCGCGGTGCCGGCCAGGGCCCGCTCGACGGCGTCGGCCTGGACTTCGTTGACGAAGTCGATCACCGCGGTGTCCCGGTACCGCGATTCCGCCGCCGGCATGGTTTCCGTGGCTGTGCCCACCGGGGTGTTCACGTAGTCGGTCACCCGCTGGTGCGCTTCCTTGACCAGCGCGGAGACCACCGGATCCGGCTCCACGGTGTTGGCGTTCAGCAGGGACGACGACGCCGACTCCACCTGCCACTTACCGCGCACCTTGGCCAGTTCGAAGTCCATGACGGACAGGCGCATGCCCCAGTTCAGCGGCTCGGTCAGCAGCACCTGCTCCCCCGTGGCCTTGTTGGCGACAAAGCGCTCCTCGATCTCCGTGTGCGCGTGGCCGACCAGGATCGCGTCGATTCCCGGAACTTCCTCGGCCACCTGGGTCGCCGCGTTCTCCAGCGGCAGCCCGTCGCCGTAGGACGAGGTGCCGGAGGTTCCGGAGTGTGCACTGACCACAACGACGTCGGCGCCCGCGGCCTTCATCCGCGGCACATACTTCGCTGCAGTCTCCACCAGGTCCGGGAAGCGCAGCTTGCCCTCCACATTGCCCTTGTCCCAGATGGCAATGCCCGGATTCGTCAGGCCCAGGATGCCGACCTTGATCGGCTTATTCCCCTTCGGTTTGACTGTCTTGATGACGTACGGGGTGAAGGCAGGTTTGCCGGTGTTCTCATCCACGGCGTTGGCTGCCAGGAGCGGGAAGTCCAGCTGGTCCTCAAACTGTGCGAGGAGGTCGGTGCCGTAGTTGAATTCATGGTTGCCCAGCGCAGCGGCGTCGTAATCCATGGCGTTCATGGCGGCCGCCATGGGATGGATTTCGCCGGTCTCGGTGATGGGCTCGACGTTGGCGAAGTAGTCCGTGAGCGACGTCCCCTGGATCGTGTCACCGGCATCGATCAGCAGGGTATTGGCTTCTCCCCGGTCTGCCCGGACCTGGTTGGCCAGTGCCGAGATTTTGGCGAGTCCCACATCGTTGCCGGCAGCGTCGTCGTACTCCGTGTCCTTGAAGTAGTCCCAGTTTTCGATGTAACCATGCAGGTCGGAGGTTCCCATGACGGTTACCGTGGCGGTTTGTTCCTTGCCGGGATGGCCGGGGTGGCCGGGTTTACCGCCGTGTCCATGGCCGGGAGCTGCTGCAGCGGAGGGCATAAGGATCAGGCTAGCTGCACAGGCGGTGGCCAGGACGACGGCGGCGCGGGTGCGGCGCCGGAATGGATGAGTGCGCACGCGGGATCTCCTCGGCAGGACGGCAACAGTTACTTAGGCAGCCTTCCCCTTGACGGCCCGCTTTGGGAATCCATGGCGGCGATTTCGGCCTGTTGACCGCCCAGTTTGACCGGCAATGCTGCTAATCGGAGGAAGTGGGAGTACTGGTTCCGGTGGTCGGAGGAGCCGGCGCGGACGTTGTACCGCCGGTGGCTGGCGGGCTCGATGACGTCGCCCCGGTTCCGGTTGTCGGAGACACTGACCGCGTGATCGTGGTTTCCGGCTGGGGTGACGGCGTGATGGTGGCGTCGTCGATGCTGTCAAACAGCGCCGCCCACAGGAATGAAACAAACAGGCACAGCAGGAAGGCGATGGCGGAGACAATCAGCGCCGCGATAGAGAGTCCCTTGGCCGAACTCCGTTCCCGGACGGCGACCGCGAGCGCGGCGATGGCCAGGCCAAGACCGACCACGGCCAGCACCAGGCCCAGGAAGTTAACCAGCGGAACCCAGAACAGGAACAAGGCAATGATGCCGAGGATCAGGCCGGCGAGCGCCATGCCCCTTCCCTGGTTCGACTGCGGCGGACCGCCGTACCCCCGGTTGTAGTTATACATCGGGTCATTTGGCTGGGTTCCCATGATGGCCTCGCAGGTTTGGACACCGCCGGCGTGCGGTGTCAATGAGTTCCGGCTTCCTCCACGGTAAGAGTGGCCCCGGCGGGCTGCAAGGACACCGGGGCTGTGGAGCCTTCGCTCCGAAGCATCAGCTTCAGCGGCCCTGAAGGTGCTCGGCCGGAATATCCGGGACGGGATCACCGGAACGGGGTGTGTCCCTGCGACGTGGATCCCCCGGTTCCAGCAGGCTGTCGAGCTGTTTCAGGGTGTCCTCACGCAGCGCTGCGGATGCCCTGTGCGGGGCTGCGGCCTCCAAAGCCCGTACTCCCTCCGCCCGCGGAAGGGAGGATCCTCCCCCGGCTGCCAGCTCCCGGCGGATTGACTGGGCAAGCAGCCGGAACAGCTCGCGGTCCTCCGCTGTCGCCAGCGAAGAGGTCTTCAGCTCGTTCAGCAGTGCCAGCCCGGCCAGGGACCGCCGCGGATCATCGCTGAGCGATGCTTCCAGGCCCCACTGTGCACGGACCCACCACTGTGCCCGGCGGTCCGCCTCAAGCTTCTGCCGGTAACCGAAGTAGGCAACCACCGCCGTCGTCAGGATGCCCAGCGGACCCAGCACCGGGATCCAGGTGATCACCCATTGTGCTGCCTGCTCCCAGAAGTCTCCCCAGTCCATGCCCGGAGCCTAGCCGGACCTGGTGCCCGAGCGGGAGGGGCAGCGCTTTGGCTGCGCAGGTCAGGGGCCGATTGACCGGGGACTCAGTGTTACTGACCGTTACCGGCGGCAGGAGCGCCTTTGGCAGCGCGGCCGATACCCTGTCCTGACCGATCCGAAGGACTTCGACATGCACCCCGTCAGCACCTCGACCACAACCGCCATGCCCGCCGAGTGGGCTCCGCACGAGCGCACCTGGATGGCGTTCCCGCCGTCGAATGACACGTTCGGGGATCCCGGAAGCGGGACGTTGGCCCGGGCCCGCCGCGCCTGGTCCGCCGTCGCGCGCACCATCTCCCGCTACGAACCCGTCACTGTCCTGGCCGATCCCGCTGATGTGGCCCAGGCTCGGGAGCTTCTGGACGCAGGCATCACGGTGCTCCCGGTTCCCCTGGACGACGCGTGGCTGCGCGACTCCGGCCCCACCTTCGTCCACGCCGCGGACGGTTCCGTTGCCGCGGTGGACTGGATCTTCAACGGCTGGGGCGCACAGGAGTGGGCGGCATGGGAGAAGGACCAGCACCTGGGCCGGTTCACCGCCGGCCGCGCCGGAGTCCCGGTGCATGCCAGCACCCTGGTCAACGAGGGCGGCGGCTTCCATACCGACGGCGAGGGCACCGTGCTGCTCACCGAAACCGTCCAGCTCGATCCCGGCCGGAATCCGGGCGCCACCCGTGAATCCGTCGAAGCTGAAATCCACGCCCGGCTGGGAACGTCCAAGGCCATCTGGCTGCCACGCGGCCTGACCCGGGACTATGACGAATTCGGCACCCGCGGGCACGTGGACATCGTCGCCTGCTTCGCCTCCCCCGGCACCGTGCTGCTGCACCGCCAGGACGATTCCCGCCACCCCGACCATGAGGTGATGCAGGAGATCCGTGCGGTCCTGGCGGCCGCGACGGACGCCCGCGGCCGCACGCTGGAGATCATCGACGTACCTGCTCCCACCGTGATCGACGCCGGGGACGGCTTCGTGGACTACTCCTACATCAACCATTACGTGGCCAACAATGTGGTGGTGCTCTGCGCTTTTGACGATGTGAACGACGCCGCTGCCGCCGAGATCCTCAGCCGCGCCTATCCGGGGCGGACCATCGAACTGGTCGATGCGCGGGACATTTTCGAGTTCGGCGGCGGTATCCACTGCATCACCCAGCAGCAACCGGCTCCACGGGGCGGATTCACTAACACAGGCATCACCGGGGAGGCAGGCGCCTGATGTTCGACGTCGTCGAAGCCGGCATTGCCGAGCTGCGCGCTGCGCTGCAGGCCGGGACCGTCACCAGCGAAGAGTTGACCCGCGCCTACCTGGCACGCATCAAGGCCTACGATCAATCCGGCCCGCGGCTGAACGCTGTCAGCGTCCTGAACCCGGAATCCCTCGCCGACGCCCGCGCCTCGGATGCCCGCCGCGCCCGCGGCGAAACCCGCGGCCCGCTGGACGGGATTCCGTACACGGCGAAGGACAGCTTCAAAGCACGGGGACTGACGGTGGCGGCGGGCTCTCCGGCGTTCGCGGACCTGGTCGCGCAGCAGGATGCCTTCACGATCGGGCGGCTCCGGGAGGCCGGAGCGGTGCTGATCGGTTTGACGAATATGCCCCCCATGGCCAACGGCGGCATGCAGCGCGGCCTCTACGGCCGGGCTGAAAGCCCGTACAACGCGGGTTTCCTCACCTCTGCCTTCGCGTCCGGTTCCTCCAACGGATCGGGCACGGCCACGGCAGCGAGTTTCGCGGCCTTCGGCCTGGGTGAGGAAACCTGGTCCTCGGGCCGCGCACCGGCGTCGTGCAATGCCTTATGCGCCTACACCCCGTCCCGCGGGGTGATCTCTGTGCGCGGGAACTGGCCGCTGGTGCCGACCATGGACGTGGTGGTTCCGCACACCCGCAGCATGGCGGACCTGCTCGAAGTCCTGGACCTGATCGTGGCGGACGACGGCGAGACCCGGGGAGATTTCTGGCGCGCCCAGCCCTGGGTGAAGGTTCCGGCGGCCTCCGCGGTACGGCCGCCGTCGTACCCCGATCTGGCGCCGGCCCCGGGCGCGGAGGCCGGAGCCTTGGCCGAAGCCTTGGCCGGACGCCGCTTTGGCGTGCCCAAGATGTACGTCAATGCCGACCCGGACGCCGGCACCGCGGACTCCCCCGGGATCGGCGGGCCCACCGGGCAGCGCATCGAGACCCGGGAATCCGTGCTGGCCCAGTGGGAAGCGGCGCGGAAGGACCTGGAAGCTGCCGGCGCCGAGGTCGTGGAGGTGGATTTCCCGGCTGTCACCAATTACGAGGGCGACAGACCCGGCGCACCGACCATCGCCACCCGGGGACTCGTGAGCCCGGAGTTCCTGCACCGCGAAATCGTGGACCTTTCCGCGTGGGCGTGGGACGACTTCCTGGCAGCCAACGGGGATCCGCACCTCAACCGGCTGGCCGACGTCGACGGCGCCGCGATCTTCCCGCACCCCGAAGGCGCCCTGCCGGACCGGTACACCGGGTTCGACGACGACATCGCCGAATATCCCGCCCACGTGCGGGCCAACCCTGTGGCGTCCTTCACCGACATTCCGCACCTCGCCGACGGTGTGCGGGGACTTGAGGAAACCCGAAGGATCGATCTGGAGGACTGGATGGATGCCCTCGGCCTGGATGCTGTGGTGTTCCCGGCGATGGCCGACGTCGGTCCCGCCGATGCGGATACGAATCCGGAGTCTGCGGAGCGTGCCTGGGCCAACGGCGTCTGGGTCGCGAACGGCAATCTGGTCCCCCGGCACCTGGGCATCCCGACCGTCACCGTGCCGATGGGCACCATGGCGGATACCGGAATGCCGGTGGGACTGACCTTCGCAGGCCGCGGCTGGGATGACACCGCGCTGCTCCGGCTGGCTGCCGCCTTTGAGGCCACGGGCGACCGCCGGACCGAACCGCCGCGGACTCCCCGGCTGTAGGGAGCCGGGTCCTGTCGGGCCGGCCAGGGGCTGGTCGCGAGCTGGGACTACTGGGATTACCGGGACTACCGGGACTACCGGGACTACCGGGACTACCGGGACTGCTGGGACTGCTGGCACATCCAAGTTGCGGCCCGCGCGCCAAGGTTCCCAACAAGTGGGGCAGTTGTTAGCTGCTGTGGTCACACCGTTAACACGCGTAACGATGCGTGGGAATGCTGGGCCGCACCCCCACAGACGTTTCTATGTCTGTCGGCGGAATGGGGTGCTGGTGTGGACCAGTGCAGAGGCTTTCGTGGCCGCCAGCTTCGCTTCTCCCCCGTTGTTTTGGCTGCCGGGGGAGCTTGCGGAGCTGTGGCCGACGAGACCGCGGCGGAGGTGAACTCCAACCTCACGATGCAGGTCTTGAAGGCCTGACTAAACGAAGGATCACGCGGGGTACGTCGTACACCACCTCCGTGGGCACTTGACCGCTATCGGATCCACCGGCAGAGTCCTCTGCATGTTCATCAATGGGCTCCTAGGGGGTGCTCCGTGACAACCGACCTTCGCCAGGTGGCCGCACCACCGTGGGAAGAGGACCTGCTGGTCACCGCCCGGCCCAAGGGAGTCGTTGACGTGTGGTCACTGATGCGCGGTGCGCGCTGTGCCACGTTCGAAACGATTTGGGACTCCGGTGCCCGGCGAGGGGCGCTGGTGCCCGGTGAGCACCCCGTGGTGGTGGCTGGCGCATGGGAGCGCCACGGCGTATGCGGGTACGACCTGACGGGACAGCAGCTGTGGCAGGACCGCAGCCGCACGAACATAGAAGCCGTGACTGCCCTCACTGGAGGTCGTGTAGTCATCGCTCACCTCCGTCGGGCCACCCGCGTGCTGGAGGCAGCGACCGGGGAGGAGGTGCGTACCCTGCGTGGGGCGTTGAGAGTGATCGCACTGTGCCCGGATCTCTCGCTTGCAGTAGGTGGCGGCTGGTGCCGTCTGCTGGATCGTTCGCTGGATCCGCTGGGGTCCCGAATCTCGACCGGACTGAATGTGGTTTGGAGCGCGGCCAGCGACGGGGAGCACCTGGCGATCAACGAGATAGGCGGCCCCTTACGTATTCTCGACTCCGACGGGCAAGAACGAGCGAACATAGCTGAACACTTCCGTCACATCCTCCACGACCCGGTGACGAACACCTGGGTCGCGGTCCACGAGCCCTCCGATGGGAAGAACTCCCTGTTCCGGTTCAGCAACGACGGGGAGCTTCTGGAACGACGTCCCTGGGACCTCCGCGTCGGCGGTACGGCGACGATGCGCGGAGGCAGAACGTTGATCCTGATCACGGATGAAGGCGGGCAGGTCGTGAACTGCGCGGACTGGAGCGTGCAAGGGCTTGAAGCGACGTGAGCCTGGGCGCCGAGTAGCTCGTGGCATTACCACGGGCTGACGGCTGCTCCTGCCATCACCATCGGCCAGCTCACCACCAGCACATCGCTCGTTTCTCGACACGATCGAGCATTCTTGCCTGACCTGGGCCAGCATTTCGGGCGGGCCGCCGACAACGGTGTGGCGCCGGCATCCGAGTCACACGTCAGACGGAACGACCGGCATCAAATCTGCCAGCTAGTCCCAGACCAGCCGCTGTAAGACTCACAGTATTTTGGGCGCGGAACTTCGGCAGGCGGGGTATATCTGCTGCTGCAATAACGTTGTTTAGAGCGCCAGAACGAATCTCTTGCTGCGCTAACGTCGCTTTGCAGACAGCTTTCCGACGTTAGTGCAGCAAGAGATGGAGCCGGCAGCCTCCAAGGATCGTTATTGCAGCAAAAGAAGCGAGGGCAGATCGATCCTGCGCCACGCCCGCACCCTGAACATCTGCCCCCGGCCCGGAAAGCGTTCAACTGCCACCCGTCCGCAGTCACCGGGAACCCCTGCCCGCACTACGTGCCGTCGAAGCCGGGCAGATCCGCGAAGACCAGTTCCATGAACGCGCGGTGCGCTTCCGTCACTCCCGCCCGGTTTCCGGTGAGCAGCAGGTCGAACAGCAGGCCGTTGACGACGGCGAGGGCCAGGCGGGCCTGCGTCCTTGCCTCCCCGGGCTCCCGTCCGGAACGGACGAGCATCCCCTCGAGGGCGTCCAACCAGGGCGGAACCAGGGTGTCCCGCAGTCCCCGCGCATGGGGTTCTCCCTGCATGGCGTGGGCTGCCAGTTCAAAGAGCAGCGGTCCGTAGGTGAGTGTCTCTTCCACGATCCGGTTCCAGAAGTCCTGGACTGCCTGCCGCGGCAAGGCGGCAGGCCCGGTGGCGTCCAGCAGCTGCTCGAACGCGCCGCGCTGACGGCGTTCGACGGCGGCCACCACCTCGGTCAGGAGTCCTTCACGGGACCCAAAGTGGTAGTTGAGCATCCGGTGGCTGGTGCCAATGCCGGAGGCAAGGCTGCGCAGGCTCTGGTTTTGCACGCCGTTCTCGGCACAGTAGCCAAGTGCCGCCTCCACCAGCTGCTCCCGCCTGGATCCGGTCTGGCTGTCGTTCATGCACTGCCGGCACTCATGCGGTTCCGCCGCTGCCCTGTGCGCTGAGGTCCTGCCACTCCCGGCCGATTCCGCGCAGCAGGGGCGGATAGACCAGCAGGTGCCGGAAGGGCTTGATCCCCGCCATGTAGGCTCGGCCGAACAGCCCGTTGGGCTTTACCAGTACGGCCAGTTGTCCGTGGTAAACACCGTCAGCGTCACCCTCGGCCTGCTGGCCGCCGTCGGCACCGCGCTGATCCGGCACCCAGCGCAGGTGCAGTACGCCGTGCATCGTGCTGTTGGCCATTTCCGCGGCGGACTCGTTGTCCAGCTGGAAGACAGGAGTAAACGGGAGTGTGCTGAAGGCGGGGCCTGGTGCTGCCCGGCGAAGGTCGGCCGGCAGGCGGTTGCGCAGTGAGTCCACCCTCCCGCCGATACCGGAATCAGCATCGTCCCAGCCGAGCAGTGCACCGAGCTTCCACCGGATGGCGAAAAGCAGGCGGGCGATGCGGGACGGGTTGTCCGCCGTGGTCCCGCCGGCAAACAGCTGCACCAGCCGGGGAAAGTCATCCCGGCCGCCCGGAGTGGGCAGGTCCCAGACTCCGTAATTTTGGAAATCGGAAGTGATGTCATCGATCCGCCAGCGGCGGACGGTACTTGGGGAATGCGGAACGCCCATAACGGCGCCTCCTTGGGGGAAGTCCTGCCTTGCGACGCACTCACCGCGCATCGATGTGCCAGATGGTACGCCGATGACAGAGGGGACATAACCCGAAACCGCGGCGAGAAAACCGGCCGGAAACCGCAGCCGGGAATCTCGGCCGATCAGCCGCCCGACACCACGAATCCCAGCCGCTTATCCACCACGTTCGCCAACGGGCGGCCTTCACGATACGCCACCAGGTTCGCCTCGAACTGGGCGGCCAGGGCAGGCAGGTGTGTCCTGGAATCACCGGCCAGATGCGGGGTGATGAGCACGTTGTCCAGGCCCCACAGCGGATCGGATTCGGGCAGTGGTTCGGGGTGCGTCACGTCGAGGACGGCTCCGGCAATCCCGTGATCCGACAAAGCCGCCACGAGGGCGTCCTGGTCCACGAGTTCGCCGCGGCCCATGTTGACCACCACCGCACCGGGGCGCATGGCCGCGAGGACTTCCCGGTTCAGCATGCCCCGGGTACCGGACGTCAGCGGCGCGGCGAGGATGACGTAGTCGTACCTGCCTGCAACGGAGGCAAAGTCTGCACTGTCGTGGATCGCGAAGAAGTCGGGGTCGCCGTTCCGGGCGGTGCGGCCCAGCCCGTCGGCCTCAATGCCGACGGCGCGCAACAGCCGGGCGGTGGCGCGCCCAATGCTGCCGGTCCCGGCGACCAGCGCGCGAGTGCCGGCGAGGTTGGACGTGCCGAAGTGCTTCCACTGGCGCTCCCGCTGGTTCAGCGTGGCGCGGGGAAAGTTCTTGGCAAAGTAGAGAATCCCGGCCAGGGCGTACTCGGCCATCGCTGCGTCGAAGATGCCGCGGGCGTTGGTGACGGTCACGTTCGACGCCGCGAGCTCCGGAAAGAGCAGCCGGTCCACGCCGGCAGCGGGGAGATGCACCCATTTCAGCGCGTCGACCCCCGCCCATCCCTGGCGCAGGCCATCGGCGAAGTAGTCCCAGAGGTACACGATTTCCGAGCCCGGCAGCGCAGCGGCCAGCTCCGCCGCATCCGTGGCCAGGCGCACGTCAGCGAGCGCTTCCAGCCGCTCCAATCCGGTCACGGGACGGGAGCCGGCAAGGATGGTCAGTACGGGTTTGGGCATTCGCTCAGGTTAGGCGATCCTGCACGGAATGGGCGTATCCGTGACGCCCCGCTGTGCCGGGTCGCCGGTGCGGGCCGGCCCGGCCCGCCACAAGGCTGGACCGGGCAGGAGGCTAGACCCGCGCGGCCAGCATCTCGTCGATGCTCTCCGGCGAGAGGGCATGATGGAGGGCCAGCATTGCCGCACCGAGCATCCCCGCATCCATTCCCGAGACCGACTGCACGATCTGCAGGTGCTGCGTCGCCAGCGGCATGGTCCGGGAGTAAACAACCTCGCGGACACCGGCGATGAAGTGTTCCCCGGTCAACGCCATGGACCCGCCGATGACGATCACGGATGGATTCATCATGCTCAGGCAGGCGGAGAGCACCTCGCCGACGTCGCGTCCGGCCTGCCGCACGGCCCGGACGGCTTCCTGCTCACCCTGGGCGACCAAGGCCACAACGTCCCGACCGTTCGCGGCAGACAACCCGCTTTCCTGCAATTTACGGGCCACGGCCGGGCCCGAGGCCAAGGCCTCCAGGCAGCCGTAGTTGCCGCACCGGCAGAGCAGCTCGGCGCCGCCCGGAACGCGGATATGGCCAATGTCCCCGGCCACACCGTCTGCTCCGCGCAGCAGGGTTCCGTTGCAGATGATGCCGGCACCGATCCCCGTCGCGGCTTTGACAAAAATCAGGTCCTCGACGTCAGGCCACGCTGCCTGGCGCTCCCCCATGGACATGACGTTCACGTCATTGTCCACCAGCACCGGGACGCCGAACCTGTCCTGCAGGTAGCCCGGCACGTCGAAACCGTGCCAACCGGGCATGATGGGCGGGTTGATGGGCTGGCCGGTGCTGTGTTCCACCGGTCCGGGGAGCCCGACGCCGACAGCCAGCAGATCGGTGCGCTCCCGTCCCAGCTGCTCCAGCAGGCCGCTGCCCAGTTCGGCGACGGTGTCCAGGACCCTCTCGGGCCCGGCGCTCACCAGCAGGTCGCGGCTGGAGTCGGCAAGGCAGGTCCCGGAAAGATCCGTGAGGCCAACGCGCAGGTGGGACGCGCCGACGTCGGCTCCCAGGACTACTTTCGTGTCTGCCTGCATGGCGATCCGGGACGAAGGCCGGCCGCCCGTGGAAGCGGCGTCTTCAACGGGAGCCACCAGCCCGAGTTCCATCAGGGAATCGATCCGCAGCGCGATCGTGGAGCGGGCCACGCCCACCAGCTCGGCCAGCTCGCTCCGGGTCCGGGGCCTGCCGTCGCGCAGCAGCTGGAACAATTCGCTGACGCCGGTTGCCGGGGCGTTCTTCCTTATATCGACCACTGGGCAATTGAAGCACAGGGATCGGCGTTAGTCCGTCGACGTGGGGCGATACTCATGAGCGGGGCACTCATATCGCACCCTTTCGCCGGTTCCCGGGGACGGCGAAGCGCTGCTGGATCAGCACGGCCAGCACGATGATCGCGCCCTTCGTCACGTTCTGCACCGACGTATCCAGGTTGTTCTGCGTGAATACGTTCGTGAGGGTGGCGAAGAGCAGGACGCCGAGGACGGTTCCCATGATGGTGCCGCGTCCACCCACCAGCAGCGTGCCGCCCACCACGACGGCGGCGATCGCGTCCAGCTCATAGAGCAGCCCGTGGGTGGATGTCCCTGCCGTGGTGCGTCCCATCATCATGACTCCGGCAATTCCGGCGGTGGTCCCGGAGAGGATGTAGAGCCAGACGATGTGCCGCTTGACCTTGATGCCTGCGAGCCGCGCCGCCTCCAGGTTCCCGCCGATGGCCACGGTGCGGCGCCCGAAGGTTGTTTTGTTGAGCAGGAACCAGCCGGCAGCGGCAACCAGCGCGAAGATCCACACGAGGAGGGGAATACCGAGCACATTGGACCGCAGCACGGAGGTGAAGTCCCGGTTGGTGACAATCAGCGTGTTGCGTCCGGAGACCAGCTCGGCCACGCCGCGGGCTGCCACCAGCATCGCCAGGGTGGCGATGAAGGCCACCACCCTGCCGTAGGCGATGATGACACCGTTGATCAGTCCGGCAGCGGCGCCCACGCCCAGGGCAACCGCCAGCATGAGCAGCCAGGAGCTGTTCGTGGCCGCCGCCTGGACAGCGGCCAGGCTGGCCATCACCGAGGCGAGTCCCATCACCGATCCGACGGAGAGGTCGATCCCTCCGGCGGTGATCACGAAGGTCATGCCGATGCTGATGACCCCGAGGATCGATCCGTAACGCAGGATGGTAAGCAGGTTGTCGACGCTGAGGAACTGTGAGCCGCTGGTGGCGGCGCCGACCGCCACGAGGAGCCCCAGGGCGATGACCAACCCCAGGCTGCGCGCGCCGGAACCGCTGAGTATCCGGCGCAGCCCGTGCGGCTGTGATGCTGCGCTCGCCCCCTCAGCGCCGGGCACCGGTTCCAGCGTGGTTGTGTTCTTCTCGCTCACTGCGGGGTTCCTTTCAGGACGAGGTCGAGCACACCGTGCTCATCGATGTCTTTCGCGTCGCTCTCGGCGAGCATCCGGCCGGCGTCGAGCACCAGGATCCGGTCGGCCAGTCCAATGACTTCCTCGATTTCACTCGACACCACCACAATCGCCACTCCCTCGGCGGCCAGCCTGCGGATCAGCGCATAGATCTCCGCCTTGGCCCCGACGTCGACCCCGCGCGTAGGTTCATCAAGCAGCAGTATCCGGGTGCCGTGGATCAGCCAGCGGGCCAGCAGGACTTTCTGCTGATTTCCCCCGGAGAGGGTCCGGGCCGGGCGGTCAGGGTCCGACGGCGTCAGCTGCAGTGCCGCTGCCTGTTCCCTGGCTGCGCGTTTCTCGCTGCGTTCATCCAGCAGCCCGTGCCGGGCAAAGCGGGCGAAGGAGGACAGGGTCGCGTTTTTGTAGATCGGCTCCTCAAGGATCAGCCCCTGGCTTTTGCGTTCCTCGGGTGAGAGGCCGATGCCGGCGCCGACAGCCGAGGCCACGGACCCCGGCCTGAGTTTCCTGCCGTCCACGGACACGCTGCCGGCGGTGGCCCTGCGTGCGCCGTAGACCGTCTCGAGGATTTCCGATCGTCCTGAGCCAACCAGTCCTGCGAGTCCGAGGATTTCCCCGGGCCGGACGGAGAAGCTGATGTCGCGGAAGGAGCCGGCAAGGCCCAGTCCTTCGACCTGCAGCACGGCGGGGGTTCCGGCGGGCACTGCTGCCCGCTCCGGGAAAACGTTGGTGGTTTCCCGGCCGGTCATCAGCCGCACCAGTTCGCCGCGGGAAACCGATTTCACCGGCAGGGAGGAAGCGGTGCTCCGGCCGTCCTTGATGACCGTCATGCGGTTGCCGATCTGGTCGATCTCCTCCAGCCGGTGGGAGATATAGACCACCGCGATCCCCTGCTGCGTGAGCTGGCGGATGACCCGGAAGAGGTTGGCTACTTCCCCGGAATCCAGGATGGCACTGGGCTCATCCATGATGATGAGCCTGGCATCGCGGGAGAGGGCACGGGCCATGCTGACGATCTGCTTGCCGGCCGCGGACAAGGTTCCCACTTCCCTCCCCGGCGAGAGGTTTTCGTGCCCCAGACGTGCCAGCAGCTCGCGGGTCCGCGCCTTCGCGTCCCGAACCCGCAGGACGCCGGCCCGGGCGTCCTCGTGTCCGAGGAAGATGTTTTCGGTGACATTCAGCCCGTCCACCACGTCCAGTTCCTGGTACATGGTGGCGATTCCCAGGGTCAGGGCATCGGTGGGAGTTGCCAGCTGCACGGGTTCGCCGTTCCAGAGGATCTCTCCGGAATCCGGCTGGTGGACACCGGAGAGCGCCTTAATCAAGGTGGACTTTCCCGCGCCGTTCTGGCCGAGCACACAGTGCACTTCACCGGGCAGCACCTCCAGGTTGACGCCCTGCAGCGCCCGGACCCCGGCGAAACTCTTGCTCAGGTTCCGGACGGAAAGCAGCGTTTTTTCCGGTGCTGGGGCAGCGCTGGCCGTCGACATGGAACGGAGCTTACACACTTATGTCGATGGCCAGTAGTATCTTGCAGTTTTTTCGACAGACTTCTGTTAGTGTGACCGCCATCACGACGAGGTGCGGGGTGCGCAACGGTGCCTGCTTGCCTCTTGGAGAAGTGCAAGACCCCATCAACGGAGGAGAAATCCATGCACGCATTACGCATGACGGGCCGGAGGCAGCTCGTAACCACCGCGGCGTTCATCGCCGTCGGCGGGCTCGTCCTCACCGGATGTTCGAGCGGTGAAGAAACCAGCAGCGACCCGACCAACAACTCGGTCGAAGGCAACCAGGCGGAGGGTGACAGCGTCGTCATCGGGTTCTCGGGTCCGGCAGCGGACCACGGCTGGCTGGGCGCCATCAACTCGGCCGCGCTGGCCGAAGCGGAGAAGTACCCCGACGTGGAACTGCGCGTAGCCGAAGGCACCAATGACGCCAACCTGCAGATCAGCCAGGTAGAGCAGTTCATCAACGAGGGCGTGGACGCCATCGTCCTGCTGCCCACCGACGGTGCCGCGCTCACCGGCGTCGCCATCCAGGCCATGGAGGCCGGGATCCCCGTGATCAATGTGGACCGCGAGTTCTCCAGTCCCTTCGCAGCGCGCACCACCGTCCTGGGGGACAACTACGGCATGGGTGTCAGTGCGGGTACCTATATCTGCGAGCAGGTCGGGGACCAGCCCGACGCCGTCGTTGCCGAAATCGCCGGCATCGACTCCCTGCCGCTGACCCAGGACCGCAGCGCCGGGTTCAAGGATGCCCTCGAAGGCTGCGGACTGGAGGTCAGCAACCGGGTCGCTGCCGACTTCACCGTCCAGGGCGGTGAAGCTGCCACATCGCAGCTCCTCGCTGCCGCACCGGAGATTGACGCCCTGTGGAACCACGACGATGACCAGGGCATCGGCGTCCTGGCCGCCATCGACGCCGCCGGACGGGATGAGTTCATCATGGTGGGCGGCGCCGGATCAGCCAACGCCATGCGTGAGATCCAGGCCGGTGACAGTGTCCTGAAGGCCACCATCATCTACCCCTCGACCCAGGCCGCTGACGGCATCCGGCTCGCCCGGCTGCTGGTGCAGGACAAGGCCATGAGCGATCTGGTGGAAATCGAGGTTCCGAACCGTGTCGTGCTCTACGCACCCGTCGTCACGAGCGAGAACGTGGACAAGTACCTGCCCACCGCGTTCGAGTCCTAGCTCCGCCTGTTTCGAGTGCGGCCCGGCCGTCCCGGGCCGCACTGCCGGAGGCTCAACGAACACTGCCTGCCGCGAAACGTGCGGAAGAAGGAGGAAATGATGGACGCCGAAAAGCCACTGCGGGTGGCGCTGATTGGCCATGGCTTCATGGGGGCCGCCCATTCCCAGGCCTGGCGGGTGGCACCGCGGTTCTTCGACCTGGCGCTGCAGCCCCGGATGGCCCTGCTGGTGGGCCGGGACGCGGACCGCACCTCGGCCGCCGCGCGGAAATGGGGCTGGGAGGAGACCTCCACCGACTGGGAGGAAGCAGTCCGGCGGGAGGACATCGACGTCGTCGACATCGTCACCCCCGGTGCCTCCCACGCGGAGATCGCCCTTGCCGCCCTGGCGGCCGGCAAACATGTGCTGTGCGAAAAACCGCTGGCCAACACGGTGGAGGAAGCGCAGGCAATGGCCGACGCCGCTGCCCGGGCGGTCAGCGGCGGAGCCCGGGCGATGGTCGGCTTCACCTACCGGCGGCTGCCCGCGTCAGTGCATGCCCGCAACCTTGTTGCCGAAGGCGCCATCGGTGATGTGCGCCAGGTCCGTGCCGCCTACCTCCAGGACTGGCTGGTGGATGCAGATGCTCCGCTGTCCTGGCGCCTGGAACAGGACCAGGCCGGATCCGGTGTGCTCGGCGACCTGGGCGCCCACATCATCGACTTGGCCCAGTACGTCACCGGAGCACGGCTGGGCGAGGTCGCCGGAACGCTGGAAACCGTCGTGGAGAGCCGTCCGCTTCCCGCCTCTTCCGGAGCCGACGGCGGCCTGGGCGGCCAGCGCGGCACCGGCGGTGAACGCGGTGCCGTGACAGTGGACGACGTCGCACTGTTTACGGGCCGCTTTGGGAACGGTGTGCTGGGCACCTTTGAAGCCAGCCGCATGGCCACCGGCCGGAAGAACGCCCTGCGGCTGGAGGTGTACGGCAGCCGAGGCGCCCTCGCCTTCGACCTGGAAGAGCTGAACTTCCTGGACTTTTACGATTACACGGCACCCGCTGACCGGCAGGGCTTCACCCGGATCATGGTCACTGAGCCCGTTCACCCGTATGTGGACGCCTGGTGGCCGGCCGGCCATTCCCTGGGCTACGAGCACGGCTTCGTGCACCAGGTGCGGGATTTCGTGGACGCGATCGCCTCCGGAAGCCAGCCCTCGCCGTCGTTCGCCGACGGACTCCAGGTCCAGCAGGTGCTGGACGCCGTCACCCGCAGTTCCGGCAAGTCCAGCGCCTGGACACCGGTGCAGTAAACCCCTCGACTAAGGAGTATCCATGTCCCGCCCAGTCACCCTGTTTACCGGCCAGTGGGCCGACCTGTCGTTCGAGGAAGTTGCCCGCCTGGCCTCCGAGTGGGGCTACGACGGACTGGAAATCGCCTGCTGGGGCGATCACCTGGACCCTTGGCGGTGGGATGAGGACGGGTATGTCCAGAGCCGTAAGGACATCCTGGAAAAGTACAACCTCAGCGTCTACGCCATCTCCAACCACCTGAAGGGCCAGGCGGTCTGCGACGACCCCATTGACCAGCGCCACCGGGACATCCTGTCCGACCAGGTCTGGGGAGACGGCGATCCGGAGGGCGTCCGGCAGCGGGCCGCCGAGGAAATGAAGCACACGGCCCGGCTGGCTGCCGCACTGGACGTGAAGACAGTCATCGGGTTTACCGGCTCGTCAATCTGGAAGTACGTGGCGATGTTCCCGCCGGTCTCCGCGGAAGCTGTCGACGCCGGCTACCAGGACTTCGCGGACCGCTGGAATCCCATCCTGGACGTCTTCGACGAGGTGGGGGTGCGGTTCGCCCACGAGGTCCATCCAAGCGAGATCGCCTATGACTACTGGACCACGCAACGTGCACTGGAGGCCATCGGGAACCGCCCCGCCTTCGGGCTGAACTGGGATCCCAGCCACTTCGTCTGGCAGGACCTGGATCCGGTCAGCTTCCTGTGGGACTTCCAGGACCGGATCTACCACGTTGACTGCAAGGACACCAAGAAGCGGATGACCAACGGCCGCAACGGACGGCTGGGGTCGCACCTGCCCTGGGCTGATCCGCGGCGCGGCTGGGACTTTGTCTCCACCGGCCACGGCGATGTGCCGTGGGAGGACGCGTTCCGGATGCTCAACACCATCGGTTACGACGGACCGATCTCCGTGGAATGGGAGGACGCAGGCATGGACCGCCTGGTCGGTGCACCCGAGGCCCTGGCCTTTGTCCGTTCCCTGGCCATGGATCCGCCCGCGGCCGCTTTCGACGCCGCGTTCTCCTCGCGCTGACTCGAGGGTGGCGGCCGCCCGGAGTGGACGGGCGTCGCCCATCCACGGAAAGGCCCGGGCACCAATGGCATAAGAGGCCATTGGTGCCCGGGCCTTTGCGCGTCGGCTGGTTAGCCGCTAGCCGCGGCCGTGACGGTAGGAAGCCCCGTGCTGGCGGCCGCCGTCGTCCCGCTGTCCCCAGCGGTCCTTGGTGCCCCAGTGCCCGCGGTCCCGGTCCCAGTTCCCGTAACCGGCCCGGTCACCGTGGCCGTGCCCCTTGCCGTGTCCGTGACCGTGGCTGTGGTCGTGCTTGCCGTGGTCGGGGCGTCCGCAGCCGATGGTGATGCTGCCTTCGAGCCGGATGTCCGCCACAGAACTGCCCACGTAGATCGGTACGGTGCCGGTGGGAGTCACCCAGCCGCCGGTTTCCACGTCCCAGTACTGCAGCGAGCGCGGATCCAGCTTGATCTCCAGCCGGCCCCGCTCCCCCGGTTCCAGGGTGATGCTGCCGTAGCCTGCCAATTGCTTCGGCGGGGTCGGGGCGTCACCGGGCAGCGGACCGACATAAACCTGGACCGTTTCCCGCCCGGCGGCGTTTCCGGTGTTGCGCACCTTCAGCGAGACGGAGGCTTTCGGCTCCTCGGCGTCGGGATTCACCCGCTGGGTGGTGTGCAGCCGTCCGTAATCGAACTCGGTGTAGGAAAGTCCGTGGCCGAACGGGAACAGCGGCACGGCATCCGCTGCGAGGTAGGCCTTGTAGCCCACGAACACGCCCTCGGTGTACTCCGCCACCGGATCCACGATCGAGATCAGGTCGAACGGATTCGGCGGACCCACCGTGACCGCCTGCTCGTCGCTGACCGGGAACGTGACCGGCAGCTTCCCGGAGGGGTTGATGTCCCCGAAGAGCAGCCCGGCCACCGTGATGCCCTGGCTCTGTCCGGGGTACCAGGTTTCCAGTACCGCCGGAACCTGGTCGATCCACGGCATGGTCACGGGACCGCTGGTCGCCAGCACCACAATGGTGTTCGGGTTGACGGCGGTGACGGCGCTGATCAGCCGGTCCTGGTCCTGCGGCAGGGTCAGCGAGCCGCGGTCGGCAGCTTCACCGGTGTAGTCGCGTGCCACCACGACGGCGACGGCGGAGTTCGCTGCCAGTTCCACGGCTTCCGCCATGTCCGGTGCCAGCACGTCCTCCGGCGGGGTCCAGCCGAAGCGGATCATGGCTCCGGGCTGGTCATTCAGGCCGCCGTTGAACTGGTTCGGCGCATCGGTGGTGTAGTCGATGCGCACGGCCACACTCTGTCCCTCGGTGAGGTCCAGTGTGATGTCCTGCGTCTGAAGGGTCGGTGCCGGGTTGGTGAGAACCTGCTCGTCATCCAGGAACAGCTGCGCGGCACCCAGGTTGGTCAGCGAGAAGGTGTACGACGCCGTGGCCGGGGCCGTGATTGTTCCGGTCCAGCGAGCGGACATCGGCTGGGAGGCCAGGGCCGGGCCGATGCCGGGCACCTGGGAGGTGTTGATGGTGTCGTTGGAGATGCCGGTCCGCAGGTTGACCTGCTCCTCGGTGCGGGCCAGTTCCGGCTCGCCCTCGAAGTTGTTCAGCCCCAGCCGGTATTCGGCGTTGACGTTGGTGAGCACTCCGCTGGGAACCGGCGGCGGGCCCGGAATGGTATCGGCGAGGGACACCGGATCGGTACCCGCGGCGGTTGCCACCGTGCCTCCTGCCCGGGCGGTGATGCCGTCCAGGATGGTGGTCAGCCGTGCCGGGTTGGGAATGGCACCGCTGCCGCCGCCGTCGATGTACCAGTCGACGTCCGCGCCGATCAGCCCGATGCTGGGCACCGCGTCATCCAGCGGCAGGGCGCCGTCGTTCTTCAGCAGCACTGCCGCCTGGGCGGCGACCTGCTCGGCGACTCCGGCATGCTGGTCCAGCAGCGTGTCCGGAATCGGCGGTTCGGCCGGCTGCGGGTTCTCGAACGATCCCGGCGGCGGGTTGTCCACGATCCCGAACTGGAACATGGTCAGCGCAACCCGGCGTGCGGCGTCGGTGATCCGTTCCTCCGGGACGGTGCCGGCGAGCACGGCCTGCAGCAGGTTGTTCCCGGAGAATTCGTCGCCCGGGCCGGAGACGTCCAAGCCGGCGGCGTAGTCGGCGAAGCTGTGCGCGGCGTTGAAGTCGGAGGACACAAATCCTTCGAAGCCGAGCTGGCTTTTGAGGATCTGGTTCAGCAGCGTGTCATTGCCGCAGGCGAACTCGCCGTTGACCTTGTTGAAGGAACACATCACGGCTCCGGCATTGCCCTTCTGGACGACGCTGGCCCAGGGCCGGGTGTAGGTTTCCTGCAGGGTCCGCTCATCGACCACAACGTCTACGTGGCCGCGCCGGGTTTCGAAGTTGTTCAGGTTGTAGTGCTTGACCAGGGAGGAGACCTGGGCGTCCTGTTCCCCAATGACCTGGTTGGTGGCGGTGTCGCCGCTGAGCAGCGGATCCTCCCCCAGGTCCTCCCACATCCGGCCGTTGTACGGGGTGCGGACCAGGTCCATGGTGGGCCCGGCAATCGCGTTGTAGCCGGTGGTGCGGGCTTCTTCCCCGGAAACGTGGCCGTAGGCCTGGGCCAGTCTGGGATTGAAGGTGGAGGCAAGTCCGACGCCGACCGGAAGCGCCGTCGTCGGCGTCGATTCCAGGGCCAGCCCGCAGCAGCCGTCCTTGCTGCGGATGGGCGGGATGCCCAGTTCCGGCAGGCCAGGCCCGCCGCTTTGGATCAGCAGCGTGACTTTCTGCTCCAGCGTCATGGCTGCGACCAGCAGGTCTGCCCGTTCTGCGGGCGGCAGGCCGGGATCCAGCCAGGGACGGTCCGGATCCTGCGGCGGAGCCGGTGCGTCGGCGGGCGCGGGTGCCTCGGCGTGTACCTCGCCGGGGAGCTGGGCGCCCGGGGCCGGGTCCGCCGGTACGTCCTGGGCGTTCGCGGCGGGCAGGAAACTGCCGGTGGCGAGTACTGCTCCGGCCAGGACAGCGACCGTTCTTCTGATGAGCGGGTGTCTTGTGAAGATCCGGGCCGGCTGCGTTCGGTCCGCGTGCCTTCGCTTGCTGTGGCGTCGATGCAGGGGTGGGGAGCTGTTTGTCTCTTTTTCTTCCATGGTGGTTCCCTCATACGGGCCGCGTTCACCCCCTGGGCGCGGCGGCTACCGCTGGATGCCCGCGTAACGTGCGTGCGGGTGATGCACGGCGGGCGCCCGGCCCTTTTCCAGGCCCTGCCTTCCCCCAGCAGAAGCGGTCCCGCCGCTGACCCGCCGTCCGCAGATTCCGGCGCCGGGGGCACGACGGACGGTAAGAGGCAGCCATTGGGTGGTCAACCGAGGTTTGCGGCGCAGGGGTCCCGGGGAACGGATTGGTCAGAAAGCAGCAAAGCACTGCCCAAGGCAGAGGTACCGTACCCGTATCAGGGCAGACGTACCGCGTTTCAGGGCAGCAGCCGTTTTAGGGCAGCAGCCGTTTTAGGGCAGCAGCAGCGCGGCTGCGAACGCCGCGCACCCGGCCAGGTGCCCGGCCATCACCTGGGTAGGAGTGTGATCGCCGAGCTTCACCCGGGACCATCCGGTGACGGAGGCCAGCATCAGTGCCAGAGCGGGTCCAACAACGGGGACGGGAGCCAGCAGCGCGAGGCCGATGTACGCCGCCACCGCGGAATGGACCGACAGCTTCCACACCAGGTTCGCTGCCATGCACAGCACCAGCCCAATGAACACGCCGCCGATTTCGCCAAACAGGACGGCCGGGGCGTCCAGCAGGATCAGCACCAGCACGCCGATCCCCAAAGACAGTGCCGTCGCCGCCAGGATCGGAGCCCGCTGGGAGCGCACGCCAATATGGTGGTCGGTGACCGAACCCCGCCGTTTCAGCCACAGGATCCCAAGGAACGGCAGGCCGACCGTGAAGCCTGCCGCCACGATGCCCTGCAGCCAGGTCACCCCCGGGCTGAGCAGCGGCTGGAGCAGCAGGAGCATCCCCACCAGGACGGCCGGGGCAGAGACTTCCGTGACGATGCGCGCGAGCTGGAAGGACCGGGCCGCGGGGGCCGGAATGGACTGGACGGCGGTGGGCTGCTGGGTTTCTGGCATCAGCCGATCATACGGTGGTTGCCACGAACCCCAGCTGCCCAGGGCCGTCGGCGGCGATGCCGACGGCGCTAAGCAGCCGGGCGGCCGTCCGGCCGGCGGGTTCCGGCACGGAAGTGATGGGCTGCAAATTCCCCGATCATCACGGCCGTAGCGGCCGGTCCGCGCAGCGTCACGGAAGGAAGGACCGAGCAATCCGCTACGCGCAGCCCCTGGACCCCGTGTACCCGCCCGTACGGATCAACGACGGCCTCCGGATTCTCCGCAGGCCCCATCTTCGCCGTTCCGCTCAGGTGCAGGGCCGTCCCGAGCCGGGATTGGACCCAGTCGTCAAGGAGGCTGTCATCAGCCAGGATGTCGGCGGAAGGCTCCGAGATTCCGCGGCTCAGAGGACGAAAAGCCGCCGATGACAGCAGTGCCGCGGCAGTTCTTACGGCCAGCCGCATCCGTTCCCTGTCCTCAGCCGTAGAGAGGTAGTGGTAATCCAGGCGGGGCGGTTCGTTCGGATCGGCAGACTGCAGGGTCAGCTGCCCCCGGGCGGTCTCCGACTGCAGCGCCACCAGGAACTCAAGCTCGTCCTGGTGCCGCCAGTCCTGCAGCAGCCGTCTGACGGGGATGGACCGCAGTGCCCCGAAGGTCCGCAGGGGATGCCGGAGGGCAGGACGGATTCCCAGGCTCATGGACTGCTCAGATCCGGAGAGCAGATAGCCCGTGGGCTTGAGCAGCGGCAGGATCTCCAGATCTCCCCAGGCCGCGCCGCCGGGCAGTCCGGAGGAAAAGTTGAGGCAGCTCTCCATGGCTCTGGGCAGGGAGTTATCCACCACTCCGCGCCGCGGGCGCCACCGCACGGAGACCTCCGGATGGTCCGTGAAGTTGCGTCCGACGCCGGGACTGTGGATCAAGGGAGCAATCCCGTGTGCCGCGAGTTCTTTCCGCGGGCCGATCCCGGACAGCAGGAGCAGATGGGCCGTCTTGATGGCCCCGGTGCAGAGAATGATCTCAGGGCTCCTCAGGACCGAAACCCTGCCGTCTCGTTCCACCTCCACGCCGGTGGCACGGGTGCCTTCGAAGAGGACCCTGCGGACCAGGGTCCCGCCCAGAACTGTGAGGTTCTCCCTGCCTGCCGCGGGTTCCAGGTACGCCAGGGCGGTATTCAACCGCACGCCGCCGGCAACGTTCATGGGCAGGGGCCCGACGCCGGGGAGCTGGCCGCCGTTTTTATCCGGCTCCTCCGGGAACCCAAGTTGATGCGCGGCTTCGCGGAAGGCGCGGGTGATTTTATGGTCCTGCGGCGGACGGTCGATAGTCATCGGGCCGTCGCTTCCGTGGCCCGGCAGGTCACCGAACTGCCGGTCCGTTTCGAGCCGCGCGTAGAAGGCCCCCACACTTGAGGCGGACCAGTCCGGGCCTCCCGCGGCTTCCCAGCTGGCGAAGTCTTCTTGGCGGGCCCGGACGAAGTAGCCCCCGTTCACTGCCGTTGATCCGCCGGCCGTTTTGCCCCGCGCAATGGCGTATGACAGTGCGGGTGTGAGCTGCCCGGGGAAGGACCAGTTGTTGGGGTGTCCCGGCATCGCAGCCTGGATGGTTCCGGCATCGAGGAGTTCCGGCGGGTACTGGTCCCGCGAGGCGTAGGCGGGTCCGGCTTCGAGCAGCAGGACCCGCCTGCCGGGGTCCTCGGAGAGACGGGCAGCCAGCGGCGCTCCGCTGCCGCCGGCGCCCACTATGATGCAGTCCGCTTCCATCGTTCCCCTGCCTGTTCGCCCGTTTTGTTCCGGCAGCCTAGGGCAGAGCAACCGGCTCGTCGAGCACACCTTCGACCAGCTTCAGCGATTGCAGGAGGACCCCGGTCAGGTCTGAGTCCTCCACCTGCAGCCACTGCTCGTACGCGGCCAGACAAAGACCCAGCAGTGCCCAGGCCACAGCCTGCGGCTTCAGGCTCTCCTCGGGGAGCTGCATTCTCCGGGCCACATGCTCAGCGATCACCTGGCGCCAGGCAGCATAGCGGAGCGTCGAATGCGCCAGAAGGGTGGGAACGTGGAGCAGCAGTTCCATCCGCTGGCGGTGGTACGGGACTTCCTCCGGCGGAAGGCGGTTGAATTCGATGACCGCCCGGCACAGTCCCTCTCCCAGGGGCAGCTCATCAGGCAGCTCTGCCAAGAAGCTGCCCATCCGCTCCAGCAAGGCCTCGAAGTCACCCCAGGGCAGGTCGTTCTTCGAGGGAAAGTAACGGAAGAAGGTCCGGCGTCCGATGCCGGCGGCCGCCGCAATGTCGTCAATGGTTACCGGATCGAATCCGCGCTCGTTGAAGAGGACCAGGGCTATGTGGCTGAGCTCGGCCTTTGTTGTGACCGGCTTGCGTCCGGTCCGGCCCGGCGGTTCCTGCCGTCCTGAATTGACCACGGATTACCCTTCCCAATGGCACTGAGTGCCGTTACAGTCCCCGGCACAGAGTATCGCCATCGACGCCGGTTTCTGAGAGAAAGAAGCAACTCATGCCCTCCCATCGCCCTTCTGTTGAAAATTCCACCGCTGTAGACGGCTCCGACGCCGCCGGTCCGGGCCTGGAACCCGCCGAGGACCTCTTGGTGGAGGAAGTCTCCATCGACGGCATGTGCGGCGTCTATTAGGCCCTCCGCCCATGCATACCTTCGATCTCAGCCGCCCTTGGCAGCTGCACCCCCAGGTCGCGGTCCGTCCGGAGCCTTTCGGTGCCCTGCTCTACCACTTCGGCACACGCCGGCTCTCCTTCCTCAAGGACCGCACTTTGCTGGCCTTGGTACAGCAGCTGCAAACGGAACCGTCCGCGCAATCGGCCTGCACCGCCGTCGGGCTTAACGGAGCCGAGCTGCGCCGGTATGAGCAGGCGCTCGGAGCCCTCGCAGCCTCCTCCATGGTCGTAGAGAGGACACCATGACCGTTCTCCCAGCCGCCCGGCCCGGAACCCTGGTCGACCTCTTTGAGTCGGGACTTGACGCTCCTATCTGCCTGACCTGGGAACTGACCTACGCCTGCAACCTTTCCTGCGTCCATTGCCTCTCCAGTTCCGGCCGCAGGGATCCACGCGAACTGAGCACTGAAGAGTGCAAAGCGGTGATTGATGAGCTCGAGCGGATGCAGGTGTTCTACGTGAACATCGGCGGCGGCGAACCCACGGTGCGCCCTGATTTCTGGGAACTCGTGGATTACGCGACCGCCCACCATGTGGGGGTCAAGTTCTCCACCAACGGCGTCAAGATCACCCCCGAAGTTGCCGCGCGGCTCGCGGCCAGCGACTACGTCGACGTACAGATCTCCCTGGACGGCGCCACCGCCGAGGTCAATGACCAGGTCCGCGGACCGGGTTCCTTCGACACCGCGCTGCGGGCTATGCAGAACATGGCCGACGCTGGGTTCTCCGGGTTCAAGATTTCCGTGGTCTGCACGCGGCAGAATATCCCCCAGCTTGATGAGTTCAAGGCGATTGCCGACCGGTACAACGCGCAGCTGCGCCTGACCCGGCTGCGCCCTTCCGGGCGCGGCGCCGATGTCTGGGACGAGCTGCATCCCACAGCCGCCCAGCAGCGGGAGCTGTACGACTGGCTGGTGGCCAACGGGGAAAACGTCCTCACCGGTGACTCGTTCTTCCATCTCTCCGCCTATGGCGGTGCACTGCCGGGACTGAACATGTGCGGTGCCGGCAGGGTGGTTTGCCTGATTGATCCCGTGGGCGATGTGTATGCCTGCCCGTTTGCGATCCACGACTCCTTCCTGGCCGGGAACATCCGCACACCCGGCGGATTCACCCAGGTCTGGCGGCATTCGGAGCTCTTTACGGAGCTGCGCAGCCCGCAGACCGGAGGAGCCTGCGCCTCCTGCAGTTTCTTCGATTCCTGCCGCGGCGGCTGCATGGCGGCCAAGTTCTTCACCGGACTGCCGCTGGACGGGCCGGACCCCGAGTGCGTGCGCGGGCTGGGTGCCGAGGCGCTCGAGGCCAGGGACGCCGCGGAGGTGCCGCGCACCGGCGTCGACCATTCCCACCGGACCTCTCCCCCGCGGCCGCGTCCTGTGCCCGTGACGCTCTCGGTGCGCCGCCCGGAGAAGCCGCCGGTGAGCGCGTGTGCGGAGAACCCGCTCGCCGGATTCGCTCCGGAGGCGGGTTCGCAATCCAACGGCTGCAGCAGCGGAAGCTGCGGCTGCGGCTAACAGAGTTCGGGCCGCAAAGGGCGGTCCACGAAGAAAAGAAAGAAGGTGCACGCAATGGGGCGTGTTGAAGGAAAAGTCGCATTCGTTACGGGTGCGGCCCGCGGCCAGGGCCGCAGCCATGCTCTCCGGTTGGCGCAGGAGGGGGCGGACATCATTGCCGTGGATCTCTGTGACTCCGTCCGGGGTGTCACCTACCCGGGGGCAACGGAGGAGGACCTGGCGCAGACAGTCAAGGAAGTGGAGGCTCTGGACCGGCGGATAGTCTCCGCGAAGGCCGACGTCCGGGACCGGGCGGGGATGAAGCAGGCAATCGATGCAGGTGTCGCGGAACTGGGCCGCCTGGACATCGTGGTGGCCAACGCCGGCATCATGATCATGCGGTCCTGGGAGGACACGCCCCAGGAGGTCTGGGACGACACCATTGCAGTCAACCTCACCGGGGTCTGGAATACGGTGCAGCTTGCGGCTCCGCACCTCGTCGAGGCCGGCGGCGGTTCCGTCATCCTCACCAGTTCGGCGGCTGGATTGAAGGGCCTGCCGATGCTGGCCCCCTATGTCGCGGCGAAGCACGGCGTCGTGGGACTCATGCGGGCCTTCGCCACCGAGCTGGCCGAGCACCACATCCGGGTCAACTCCGTCCATCCCACCGGCGTGCAGACCACCATGACCACCGGCGAGGACCTGCAGCTGTACTCTGCCTGGCTTGAGGCGCACCCGCGCCTCAGCGCCATGTCGACGAACCTGCTGCCGGTGGATATGACCCAGCCGGTGGACATCTCCAACGCGGTTCTCTTCCTGGCCTCTGATGAGGCCAAGTATGTGACCTCACTGGCCATGACGGTCGACGCCGGCGTCACCCAGTACTGATTCACACTCAACCGAGAGGAGCACCACATGGGACGTGTAGAAGGAAAAGTTGCCTTCGTCACCGGAGCTGCCCGCGGTCAGGGCCGCAGCCACGCCATCCGGCTGGCTCAGGAAGGGGCGGACATCATCGCCGTCGATATCTGCACCCAGATGGACACAGTCGGCTATCCGATGGCGACTGCCCAGGACCTGGAACAGACGGTCAAAGACGTCGAAGCACTGGACCGGCGGATCGTTGCCATCGAAGCGGACGTCCGGGACCTGGCTGCGCTCAAGGCCGCGGTGGATGAGGGTGTCGCCGAACTGGGCAGACTGGACATCGTTTGCGGCAACGCCGGAATCGCGGGATTCGGCCGGGCTGAGGAACTCTCCGAAGACGAGTGGCGAGACATGATCGACGTCAACCTCACCGGCGTCTGGCATACCGTCAAAGCGGCCATCCCTCATCTGAAGGCCGGGGGTAACGGCGGGTCCATCATCCTGACCAGTTCCACGGCAGGGCTGATGGGCATCGAGAACTCCGCCCACTACGTCGCTGCGAAGCACGGTGTGGTTGGCCTGATGCGAACGCTCGCCCTCGAATTGGCACCGGACATGATCCGGGTCAACACCGTTCACCCCACGGGCGTGGACACCGACATGATCCAGAACGACGTCATTTACTCGCTGTTCGCACCCGACCTTGACCACCCCACCCGTGAGCAGATCGGGGAACGGTTCCAGGCGCTCAACGTGCTGCCCATCCCGTGGGTGCAGCCGGCGGACATCTCCAACGCGGTGCTGTGGCTTGCTTCCGATGAAGCCCGCTATGTCACCGGAGTGACTCTGCCCATCGACGCCGGTTCCACCGCCAAATAACCAGTGGCACCAAGTGTCCGTCCCGGGTCCGCACCAGCTTCCCGGGACGGACAAACCAATCCTAAAAACCGATGAGAGGAGCACGCCATGGGGCGTGTAGAAGGCAAAGTCGCATTCATTACCGGGGCCGCCCGCGGCCAGGGCCGCTCCCATGCCATCCGCTTGGCGGAAGAGGGCGCGGACATCATTGCGGTGGATATCTGCCGGCAAATCGACACCGTTCCGTTTCCGATGTCCACCCCGGAAGACCTGCAGCAGACCGTCAAGGATGTGGAAGCGTTGGACCGCCGGATCGTCGCCGTGGAAGCGGACGTCCGGGATTACAACGCGTTGAAGGCAGCGGTGGACGAGGGGGTGTCCCAGCTGGGCCGGCTGGACATCGTCAGTGCCAACGCCGGAATTGCCTCGGCGGGCATGCCCACCGAAGACCTCAGCGAAGAAGCCTGGGACGACATGATCGGAACCAACCTCACCGGGGTCTGGCACACCGTCAAAGCCGCGATCCCGCATCTGAAGGCGGGCGGCAACGGCGGGTCGATCATCCTCACCAGCTCAGTCGCAGGGCTCCAGGGCCTCGCAAACATCTCCAGCTACGTCGCGGCCAAACACGGCGTCGTCGGACTGATGCGAACTCTGGCGCTGGAACTGGCAGCGGACATGATCCGTGTGAACTCCATCCATCCGACCACCGTGGGCACTCCAATGGTCCTCAACGAGTCCACTTTCCGGCTGTTCCGGCCGGATTTGGAGCATCCCACGGCTGAGGATGCGTCCGTGGCGTTCAGGACCCTCAACGCCCTGCCACTTGATTGGGTAGAGGCCCGCGACATCAGCAACGCACTTCTCTTTCTCGCTTCCGACGAAGCCCGGTACGTCACGGGAGTCACCCTTCCAGTCGACGCCGGTGCACTCGTCAAATGATCTCTCCGGGCATCAACCAGAAGCATCCGGCATCGGCTATCTCCGCTACCCGGGACCGGATCGCTGCGCACCTCGTCGGCCGCGGGCGCGAGTTGGAACGCACCCGCGCCGCCGGCGCCGCCCGCCGGGGCC
>NZ_JAXIOO010000037.1:0-31810 GCF_049311065.1 Arthrobacter sp. 7Tela_A1
AGTTTGGCTTCGTTCCGGGGAAAACTCGTCATCAGGGGACAATCCGGTCACGGCGCCGCGCAGCACCTTCCCGCAGCAAACGATTCAGCCCAAACGCAGCACCCCGCATGCCCTCGCCACCCTGCCCCAACTCCGCCGTGGTCAGAAGCATCCAAAAAACAGGGTAAGATTGAAGAGCATCACCGCCGCAGGCACGGACAGCTGAGAAGTTGCAGATGGCAAGCGGCGCGTGACCCGAAGATTTCCCCGCGCAAGCGAGGACAAAGGGTTACGGCGGTCATTGCGTGGGGGAAACGCCCGGTCCCATTCCGAACCCGGAAGCTAAGGCCCACAGCGCCGATGGTACTGCACCTGGGAGGGTGTGGGAGAGTAGGTCACCGCCGGACATACTGTGATGAGTTGGACCCGTACAGAGACGTACGGGTCCATCTCTGTTTTAGGGCCGTACTGCTGACCAGCGTGCCGGGACGGCCCACAATGATTCAATGACGGATAAGAAGGATCCGTTCAGGCGCCGTCTTGATTCCGGAGCCGACCTGGACCGCACGATGTTCTTCAGCGATGCCGTATTCGCGATCGCCATGACGCTCCTGGCCGTGGATATCAAGGCGCCTGAAGTCCCCGCCGACCAACTCGGCCAGGCGATTCTGGAGCAGCGCCCCGAGTTCTTCGCCTACGCCCTGTCCTTCGCCGTCGCCGGCGCCTACTGGCTCAGTCATCACCGGCTGTTCCGACTGCTGAAGGGGTTCACCGGGGGACTGCAGCGCCTGAACCTGCTGCTGCTGTTCTTTGTGGCGTTGCTCGCCTATGCCACCGACATGCTGGCCCTGCACGATGACACGAGCCTCGGCGTCGTGATTTATGCTGCTGCCCTGGGGTTGATCGGCTCGGTGAACACCTGGATGTGGTCCTACTGCCGCAGGCGCGGACTCTTCCGGGACGACGTCAATCCCGGGCTGCTCAGGTACGCCCGCGTCCGTGCACCCGTCACTCCGGCGGTTTTCCTGCTCTCCATTCCTATTGCGCTGTTCAGCCCGTCGGCGGCGGAGCTGTCCTGGCTGTCGATCCTGGTCATCAACCTGGGTCTGCGGCTGGCAGGCCGGCGCCGCATGGGTGCCGCCGGGGACTCGTGACGCCGTCGGCAGCCCTCGATTCGGTAATCAGGGCGATGTCCGGTAGTCTTATATCTGCTCTTGACGAGCAAAAGCCTGGAGGATTCGCCTAGCGGCCTATGGCGCACGCCTGGAACGCGTGTTGGGTTAACGCCCTCGGGGGTTCAAATCCCCCATCCTCCGCCAGATGAGAAATCATCACAGAAACGCCCCGGTCTTCAGGCCGGGGCGTTTCTGCGTTTGCTCCGTCTGTCGGGCGGGCCCGGTCGGCCCTACACCCCAACAGGCCGGAAAAGCCGCTCAGCCAGCAGTACCGCACGGCGTTCGAGCACGGCCGGATCGTCCGGAACCAGGGACGACGCGATCTCGTATTCGTAACCGTCGAAGAAGGCCAGGAAGATGGCCACGAGGTCGTCCACCGACTCCGGGCCGACACCGAGTGACCCGTCCGCTGCACCGCGCTGCACCGCGGCCCGGACGTGCGCATCCCACAGCTCATACACGCTGTCCAGCCGCCCGCGCAGCTCGGGGTGCCGGCGGACCAGGCTGGACATTTCCAGCCAGAGCAGCCCGCGGCCGTGCAGGCTCGGCATGCCGCAAACGACGCCGATCATCCCCCGCAGCTCTCTCCACGGGCTGAGCCGGGCCGGGTCCAGGGCAGCGAAGTGCTCCACGAGCTCACCGCTGGCATGGCCAAGGGCCTCGCCCAGAAGCTGCTCCCGGGTTCCGAAGTAGTGCTGGATGACGCCGATCGAGACGCCCGCAGATTCGCTGACGTCCCGGAGGCGGGTCGCTTCATAGCCGTGCCTTGAGATGCTCTCCAGCGTCGCTTCGAGAATCACACGCCTCTTGGCCTCTTGGTTGCGGGCCACCCGCTGCTCCGTCCCGGGGCAGGATCCGGCGCCCGCCCCCGTTCAACTCTAGTTACCGGAATCAGCTGTACATGACGTAGACCTTGGACAGCGCCTCCGTGACGTTCCAGGTACCGGTCCAGCCCTGCGGGAAGACCGCCAGGTCGCCCGGGCCGACTTCCTGGGGCTCTTCGCCGTCGCGCTGGACGGTCATACGGCCGCTGAGCACGTAGATGACCTCGCCGCCGTCGGAGAAGTTCCATCGGGAGAGGCCGGCTGCGGTTTCCCAGGTGCCGGCGTGGATGCTCTCTTCCTCGGTGGAGAACAGGTTGTAGGTCTTGGTCTCGATGTCCGCACCCAGCGGGTCGGCCAGTGGCAGCGCAAGCGGCTCCACATCCTTTTCGGACTCTTCAACTTCGGCGATGGTGCGGACAATGGCCATGGATGCTCCTCAGTAGTCACAAACCAATATTCCGATATTGGTTTGTTCACGGTACTGACGCGGACTGGCCTCAACCAACTTCGTTACGCACCGGTTCTCCCTCCACAGGGAGCCAACGCGCAGGTGAATAGCCGTTCCCAGCCCAGACACCCTTGACGCAGCAAACCGGCGGGATAACGATTTACGGATCAAGGGGACGTGCGCTGCTGCCTGAAACACCGGCGTCGAACATCCCGCCCGGTTCGCGCGCAGTGCGGGAGCCACAGCCTGAATCGAGACGCCGGTGCCGGGCTCACGGCGCGGAAGGTTGCACGTGGAACAGCGGCCGCAGCACCAAGGCAAGATTGCGCTGATCACCGGAGCGTCCCGCGGGATCGGCCGGCGGGTGGCGGAGCGGCTGGCTGCGCAGGGCGCCCAGGTGGTGGTTGGCTACCGGAAGAACGCGGACCTGGCCAAGGACACTGTCGCGGAACTGCAGCGCCTCGGCGGCGGCGGGTTGGCGGTACAGGCGGACATTGAGAATCCCGAGGACATCGTCCGGCTGTTCGACGCCGCGGCAGCAGAATACGGGCGGCTGGACTACTACGTGAACAACGCCGCGGCCGCTGCATTCAAGAAGGTGGTCGACCTGAAGACCCACCATCTGGACCGGGCTTACGCCGTGAACGTGCGGCCTTTTGTGCTCGGGTCCCAGGAGGCAGTGAAACTGATGGACGACGGCGGCAGGATCGTCGCGCTGAGCAGTTACGGCAGCGTCCGGGCCTTCCCCACCTACGCGGCGCTGGGTTCCTATAAAGCCGCCGTCGAGTCCTTCGTCCGGTTTATGGCGGTCGAGTTCGCCGGCTACGGAATCAACGTCAACGCCGTGAACGGCGGGCTGATCGACTCCGACTCGCTCGAGTACTTCTACACCATGGACGGCATGGCGCCCATGGACAGCGTGATCTCGCGCATTCCCAAGCAACGGCCCGGCACCGTGGATGAAATGGCCGCCACCGTCGATTTCCTGCTCTCCCCGGGCGCGGAGTACATCACCGGGCAGTCCCTGGCGGTCGACGGCGGCCTGTCCGTGATCGCCCCGCCGTTCTTCAGCGACACCACCGACCCCGTAGCGCTTCCCGAACGGCCGCGGCGGCCGCAGGGGAACTGAGAAAGGACACCTGGATGCAGTACGACGCCGGACGGTTCAAGGACTACTTCGAGCACCAGATGACCTACGGCGCGGGGTTCCGGCGCAACGTCGCCCGGTACGGCAGCGCCGTCGCCATGATCGATCCGCCCACCGGACGGCAGTGGACCTACGCAGAACTTGGCGCTGACGTCGAAGCCAGCGCCAAAATGCTGGCCGACCGCGGCGTCGGCCGCGGGAGCCCGGTGATGTACCAGCTGTTCAACGGACCCGAGTTCGCGCTGCTGTACCTGGCAACGCACCGGCTCGGCGCGATCAGCGTGCCGATCAACTTCCGGCTGGCTCCGGGGGAGACGGCGCACATCCTCCGTGACAGCCAGCCCTCGGTCTTCATTGTCGACGCCGACTGCGCCGCCGCAGCGGCCCGGGCCCTGGAGATCGCGGAGATTAGCCCGCTGGTTCTCGTGGCCGGAACGCCCGACGGCGGACTGCCCGACGGCGGCCTGCCGGGCGGCTGGGATGACTTCGGGGCGGCGCTGGAACAGGCGCGGCTGGAACTGGCCGCCGCCGCGGAACGCGGGGAGCCGGCGTCGTCCGCCCTGCCCCCGCTGCCGGCGGATTTCTCCACGTATGAGGAGAGCACCCGGCTGTACACCTCGGGCACCACGGGCATGCCGAAGGGTGTGGCGCTGCCGTCGATCGCGGAGTTGATGAGCGCGCATGACGTGATCATGCACTTCCCGCTAACCCCGTATGACCGGACCCTGAACATGACCCCGTGGTTCCACCGCGGCGGCCTGCATTCGGGCGGACCGAACCCGTCCTTCTACATTGGCGCCGGGGTGGTGCCGCTGCGCAGCTTTAATCCGGCCACGGTGTTGGACTGGGTGGGTGATTACGGGCTGACGTTCCTGATCGGCGCGCCCACCACACTGGAGATGATTGCCGAGGAGCAGGAGAAGCAGCCGCGGGACATCAGCACGCTCAAGGGCATCGTGACCATGGGGGCTCCGCTGGACCGGGCGGCGGCGCTGCGGTACCAGGAGCTGCTCACCCCGCGGATCTTCAACGGGTACGGCACCACGGAGGCGTTCTGGAACACGTTCCTGCGTCCGGAGGACCTGCCGGAACGGGCCGGCACCGCGGGGCGCGCGTGCACGGATGACGACGTCGCCGTCGTGAAGGTCTTCCCGGACCGCCGCGCCCGGCCGGACGAGCTGGCGGCACAGGACGGAACCGAGGCCGGGGAGATGATCATGCGCTCGCCGAAGGCCGGGTACAGCTATGTGAACCTGCCCGGCGCGGATGAGGAGAAGTTCGTGGATGGGTGGCTGTATCCGGGGGACATGGCCACCTGGGATGCGGACGGCTTCGTCACGATCCTGGGGCGCAAGGACGACATGATCATTTCCGGCGGCGAGAACATCCATCCGGTGCAGGTGGAAGGCGTGCTGGCGGAACATCCCGAGGTGCTGGACTCGGTGGTGGTCAGCGTGCCGGATCCGCAGTGGGGCCAGCGGGTAGTGGCATACGTCGTGCCGCGCAGTGAGGCGGCGACGGCGGATGCCCTGGACGAATTCTGCCTCGCCCATCCCGGGCTGGCGGATTTCAAGCGGCCGCGCGCCTATCGGTTCGTGGACTCCGTGCCGCTGACCGCGACCGGAAAGAAGATGCACTTCAAGCTGGCCGAGACGGCAGTGGAGGACCTGGGGGCCGGGAACCTGATGGTGCCGGGCACGGCGGTGAACACCGAGTGAGGGACGGCATGGACACGCAGCGGGTGGTCATCACCGGGATGGGGGCGCAGACTCCGCTCGGCGGTTCCTGGCCGCTGACGTGGGAAGCCCTGAAGGAGGGCAAATCCGGGGTCGACCGGATTACCGCGTTCGACGCTTCGGACTTCCCGACCCGGATCGCCGCCGAGGTCAAGGGCTTCGACCCGGCCGTCTGGCTGCCGGTCAAGCGGATCAACCGGTCCTCGCGCGCTTCGCAGCTGGCTGTCGCCGCGGCGCGGGAGGCGGCGGCCGACGCCGGACTGGGCGAGTCGTTGGAGGACGTCGACGCCGCCGTGATCATCAACAGCGCGGTGTCCGGTTATCCGGAAATCCAGGACGCGACCCGGCTCTTTGACGCGGAGGGCATCCGGCCGGTCAGCCCGAGCTTCGTGGCGTCGTCGCTGACGAACATGCCCGCGTGCGAGGTCGCGATCGACCTGTCCGTGCACGGCCCGGTGAACGCCAGCGCGCTCGCCTGCGCCAGCGGAACGCACGCCCTGCTGGAGGCGCGCCGGGCGCTGCTGGCGGGGGACGCCGACGTCGTTATTGCCGGCGGTACCGACGCCGCCATCACTCCGGTCATGTTCGCGGGACTCACCGCGATGCGGGGCCTGTCGCGGAGCAATGACGTGCCGCAGGAGGCCTCGCGCCCGTTCGACGCCGAGAGGGACGGTTTCGTCTTCGGCGAAGGCGCGGTGGTGTGCGTGATGGAGACGCTGGCGCATGCGCGGGCCCGCGGCGTGAGGGTTTATGCCGAGGTGCTGGGCGGAGCGATGACGTCCGACGCGTTCCACATCGTGGCGCCGGAACCGAGCGGCAAGTACGCGGCGCGGGCGATTTCGCGGACCCTTTCGCAGGCCAGGCTGGACCCCTCTGACGTGGAGCTGGTCTGTGCGCACGGCACGTCGACGAAGGCCAACGACCGGACGGAGACGTTGGCGCTGCATACGGTGTTCGGCGAGCATGCCGGGTCTTTGGCGGTGACCGCACCGAAGTCGATGACCGGGCACCTGATTGGAGCCGCGGGTACCCTGGCGTCGCTGCTGTGTGCGATGTCGATCGTTGAGGGCGTGATTCCGCCGACGATCAACTATTCGACGCCGGATCCGGAGTGCGACCTGGACTATGTGCCGAACACCGCCCGGGAGCAGGACGTGCAGTATGCCGTGACAAACGCGTTCGGGTTCGGCGGGCAGAACTGCGTGGTGGCGTTCGGCCGGGTGTAGCTGGTCCGTCCATAGCTGGTCCGCCTGCGGACGTTACTTCGACAGGGCCTGGTCCAGCGGTTCCTGGATCTCGCTGTAGTCGCCGGTTTCCAGCTGCAGGGTCTGGCCGTCGAGGTAGAGCGTAGGGGTGCCCTTGACCTGGAGGTCCTGGGCGTCCTTGAGGTCCCGGGCAACGCGCTCCTTGGTGGCGTCCGAGTTGTAGTCCGCCTCGAACTGGTCCATGTCCAGGCCGAGCTCCTTGGCATAGCCCGCGAAGACCTCGTCCACGTTGGAGGCGGACTTCCAGTCCTGCTGGTGCTCGAAGACCTTGGAGGCCATCTGCTCCAGGGCGCCCTGCTCCGCAGCGGCTTCCACCGCGCGGGCGGAGGGCTCGGCGTTCTGGTGCTTGGGCAGCGGGTAGTTCCGCACCACGATCCGGACCTGGTCGCCGTAGTCGGCCTTGGCCTGCTCGATCAGCGTGTCCATCTTGGCGCAGTACGGGCACTGGTAGTCGGTGAACAGGACCAGGGTCGCCTGTGGGTCAGCCGGGTCGGTAATGGTCCGGGCATCTGCGGGGACCAGCTTGTCCATCTGGTCGGCCGGGAGGGATGCTTCCGCGGAGGCGCTGACTGACGTTGACGGTGACGGGGAATCAGACGAGGTCCCGCAGGACACCACGCCGCCGCTTACCAGCAGCCCAGCGATGATCAGTGAAGGTAAAGCCTTGCGCATGGTTCCTTTCCTGTATGGGGGAGGCACGCAGCGGCGCGCGCCAATACGGGTAGGGAGGTTGCTGCTCTTTTAATGTTTCCACCGGGCTCCGGGGGACTGGAAGGGATTTGTGACACAGTTCACGTCTTTTCCGGGGGCTCCGGTCCGTGGGAACGCGACCCTATCGTTCAACCTTTGGGGAGTTAACGCTGTCACGGGACCCTGCCGTTCAACCTTCGGGGAGTAAACGTCCTTTGGGGACGGTGCAAGCAGCGTTATCTCCCCGAAGGTTGAAGAGTTTGGGATCAGTCCCGGCGGTGCTCGTCAGTTTCCCCGGCCAGCCTCGCGATGCGCTCGCGGGCTGAACGCTCCGACGGACCCATGTTGCCAAGCCCGAAGCGGATGACGCGCAGCACCAGTTTCACCGGGCCGTGCACCGGGAGTTTGAACGGCCCCAGATGCGGTTCGCGGAGGCCGAGCAGTTCGCGGTGCCGCGGTTCCAGGGAGGCGACGGCGCCGGCGAACAGGACGCGGTAACCGATCAGCTGGTTCTTCGGCAGGGGAGGGCGGCGGATGAATCCCACGACTTCCTGCACCGTGGGGCTGGAGCGCAGCTCGGGGTCGAAGGCGGCCATCTGCTTCCGCAGACCGGCGAGGTCCCGGGGCGGGTTCTCGATCCGCATGAGTTCGCCGGCGGTGGCCCACTCGGCCACGTACTGGTCCGGGCCGCCGGGAATGGGCCCGCCGAACTCCATGTGGGACGTCAGGAACGCGTCGGTGAAAGCGAGGTGCACCCAGCGGGCGAGCTCGGGGTCGTTCGCGGAATAGGGGCGGACAATTCCGGAAGCGTCCTCGTAGGTGCCTTGAACCCGTTCATGCAGGCGCAGAACCCAGCTCGAGGCGCTGCGTGCCGCCGTCGTATCCCCGTAAGTGACGGTGAAGATCCAACGGATGGTTCCGGCGAGCCGGCCTAGCGGGTCTTCCTTGTAGTTGGAGTAGTCGCGGACGCCGGCCATCGCGCCGGGGTGCAGTGCCTGCAGCAGCAGGGCCCGGATGCCGGCGATGATCGTGGTCATGGATCCGTGGACCGCCCACACTGCGGATCCCGGTCCGTAGTAACCGCGGTCGGTGCCGTTGGCGAGCTCGAGCTCCCATTCCGGGATGGTCTCCGAATTGTTGCTGAACGTGCCGACCAGCTGGCGGCGCCAGGATTCAAGAAGCTTGCCCATCGTCCCAGTATGGTCCTGCCGGCTGGGTAGCCGACATGGAGGGGGCAGGAAGTTTGGGTATCAACACTCCGCCGGAATCACTACGACGAACGGGAAGTCGCCGGCGCAAGGGGACTGTGGAAGCTACGGGTGGTGAAGGTTCCGTCCGGAGCGTGCGGTGACGCCGATGGGGGGGGCTTCCCTGGGGCCGGAGGGCAGGGGCGCGGTGGGTGCGACGCCGGTGGGCCGCACTGGGCTGATTGAGCAGCAGCGCCATCCTGTGTCGCAATAACGTTGTTCTGGGCGCTTTTCAGAATCTGTCGGCGCAATAACGTTGTTCTGGGCCGTTCAAAGCGACGTTATTGCGACAGGAGATTTCCAGAACCCTCCAGAGCGACGTTATTGCAGCACAAGATGCCCGCGCGGCGGGTGCGTCGGCGCGGCAGCACGTGCGCTGAGGTGCGGGCACTGCCGAACAATCACGCCTAGGGTGGACGCCATGACCTCAGCCACGGCAGCAGGATATAAACGCTTCGCAGCACTCGAAGCCCGTGGTGTGTCAGCGCTCTACGAGGAGTGGGCGGGGTCAATTGCCGACGACGACGCGGTCCTGACCTTGATCGATTCACTCCCGCGGCCCAAGAGGCAGCCGAACCTGGTCTTCGCCGCAGCACGCCTGGCCGGTGCTCCGCTGGCCCGGTATCCGGAGTTCCGGGAGTGGCTGCTGGCCCGGTGGTCCGCCGTCGAACCCATCATCCACTCACGGATGACCCAGACGAATGAAGCGGGCCGGTGCGCAGTCCTGCTGCCGCTGCTGAGCCGGATCGAAGGACCGGTGGCACTGATCGAAGCCGGGGCCTCCGCCGGATTCTGCCTCTATCCCGACCGGTACAGCTACCGTTACCAGGCCGACGACGGCGAACAGGTCCTGCATCCCGCAGCCGGTGCCAGCACGGTCGAGCTGCCCTGCACGCTCACGGGAACAGCTGTTCCCGAACGCCTGCCCGACGTCGTATGGCGGGCAGGAATCGACCTGAACCCTTTGGATGTCCAAGACTTCGAGGACATGGCCTGGCTGGAAACCCTGGTCTGGCCCGAACATGAGGAACGCCGCGACCGGCTGCGGGCAGTGGCGAAGGTCGCTGCCGAAGACCCGCCGCACCTGGTCCGGGGCGACATCGTGGAGGCACTCCCGCAGCTGGTGGACAAGGCGCCGAAGGACGCGACCGTCGTCGTCTTCCACAGTGCGGTGTTGCCGTATCTGGAAGCCGACCACCGGCAGCGGTTCGTCGATCGAGTGCAGGGGTTGGACGTCATCTGGGTCAGCAATGAAGGCGAAGCCGCCCTGCCCATGGTCAACAAGCAGCTTCCCCGCAGCGCGGAAGGACGGCTGGTCCTGTCCCTGGACGGCGTTCCCCAAGCCTTCACCGGACCGCACGGCCAGAGCTACGAAGCGCTCTGACCGTGACCTAAAACCACCTACCGCAGCAGAATATCCACAGCCCTCGACCCACCAGCGCCAGAAGATCCCACCGGAACCCGCTCCAGCGTGCCGGACCGGTTGGCGGCGTCGTCGCGCAGGATCTCCGTGACCGACCCCAGGAACCGGGAGAGATCCACCTTGTCCTCCGGAGCGGCGAGCAGCAGCTGGAAGCCGAACTCGTGCAGCGCGTTGATGGACGCCTCGGCGAAGGACAGGGACGACTTCACGAACGCTTCATCCATCATCACGGTGCCGTAGGTGCTGAATCCCTGGGACACGATGCCCAGCTGGTACGCCAGCGCCGAGGCCATGATGAACGCGGTGAACCGCTGGCCCTCGCCGCCGGACATCAGCGACGCCTGCAGGTTGGTGAACGACTGCCCGTTCGCGAGCTTGTTGGTGCAGGTGATGGTCACATGCGCGCGGACGTCCAGGACCTCGGCCCGCCAGCGGCGCTCCTGCGGATCCTTGAGCTTCTCCACCAGGCCCTCGAGCGCAGCGTAGCGGGCGTCCATGTCCGCCTTGTCCTGCCGCACGCCCATCATCGGCAGCGCGTTCTTCAGCTCCATGCGGAACTTGTGCGCGTCGTCCGGGACGGTGGTCTTGACCTCGATCTCCAGGTGGCTGTCCACGTGGTACGGCACGCGGCGCAGCACGGAGTTCAGCGGCAGCAGGCGCGCAGAGATGCTGCGGCGTTCCTCGTCGAGCAGCTGCAGCAGGTCGCTGAACCGCTCGTAGGTGCGGTTGTTGAAGTATTCGCGGAACTCCGCCTCGTGCTGCGGCAGGCCTTCGGTGACAATGTCCTCGTACCGGTGCACGTACTCCTCGGCCGAGTCCACGGACGTGCCGAAATCCGAGCCCCACTTGTCGCTGTACGTTTCGAACGTGCGCTCCAGCCGGGTGCGGGTCTCCAGCAGCGTCTTGTCCAGCCGTGCGGCCTCGGTGAGCAGGTTACGCTCCACCTGCCCGGCGGCGTCGTTCAGGTGCACGACGTCGGTGATCTCGCCGAAGGGGGCGAACAGCTCATCGAGCTGCGCGCGCAGGTCCTCGGCCAGGGCATCCGGGCCGCGGCCGGCAAGCGTGTCCCGGCGTTCGGTGGCGGCGGTGAGCTCGGCCTCGAGCCGGGCCAGGTCGCCCTTGAGCACACCGATCTTCTCGGTCGCAGCGGTCAGGTCCAGCTCCGCGGTGTCCAGCTCGAAGCGGATCTGCTCCAGGTCAGCGTTGGCATCGCGGGCGGATTCAAGACGCTCGACGGCGGCAGTCACCGCGGCGCGGTGCTCCTCGGCGCTGATCTCCTCGAACTCGCGGGTGTCCGCGGCGACCTTGCGGACGGCGGCGAGCCGGCGGATCAGGTCGTCCTGCTCCGAGGCGTGTTTGCGGGAGACAACGTCGGCCTCTTCGAAACTGGCGCGCAGGGCCAGCAGCTCAGCGGCGAGGGCGGCGATCTTGTCCTTGTTGTCGAAGCCCAGCACGTTGTCCGAGGCCTTGGTGTGCCGGTCGTCCTTCTCCGTGGTGGAGGAGTTCCGCTTCACGGCACCGCCCAGGCTGACGCCGCGGGAGACCTTGGCGAGCTCGTCCGGGTTCTCGACGCACTCGAAGTCGTAGTGCGCGGTAATCTTCCGGGCCACCCAGTCGCCCATGGCGGAGTCGTAGGTGCTGAGCTTGGTGATCAGGCCACGCGGTCCCGGCTCGGACGGACCGTCCACGGGAATGCTGACGTCGATGCAGCGCAGGAAGCCGCGCAGGTTGGTTTCGCTGAGGTACCGGGTAACGGCTGCCATGTGCTCGCCGGGAACCAGCAGGGCGGTGGAGAGCGGGCGGAGCACCCGTTCGGCGGCGGCACGCCACTGCGCGTGTTCAGCCGGGACATCGATCAGTTCGCCGGCGAAGGGCATCTCGGCCTCGTCGATGCCGGTGGCTTCGCAGATCCGGGCGCGCTGTTCCAAGCTTTCCGGGCGGATGTTGCTGCGCCGGCGGCGGAAGGACGCGATCTCGGTTTCGAGCTTCGCGATGGAACCCTTCAGGGCCCACGCTTCGCCGTGCGCGTCGGAGCTGCGCTCCCGGGCGGCGTCGACGTCGGCGTTCAGGGTCTTGATCAGCTCATTGGCGCGGCTGCGGGCGGTGACCAGCCCGGCGGGGGAGAGGTCCGTGTCGATGCCGGCGGCGCGCAGGTCGGCGCGGAACGCGTTCTCCACGGTTTCACGGGAAACCAGCTGCGCCTGCGCGGCCGCGACTTCGCGTTCCAGGGTGGCGATCGCGCCGCCGCCCTCCTGCGTGTACCTGGCGGTGAGCTCGGCGACCTGCTTCTTCAGCTTGGTGCGCTGCTTCTCGGCGGCCTTCAGCGCCTCGCGGCCGGTGGCGGCGGCGGAGGTGAGGCGGTCGACGTCGCGCTCGTGGCTGGCCAGCGCCAGACGGCGGCGGTAGGCCGGCAGGCCGTCGGCGGTGAGGGCGCGGACCCGGTCCAGTTCGGCCTTCGTGGTGAGGAACAGGCGGTGCTGGTCCGGGACGTTGGCCAGATGGTCGCGCTGCTGGCGGGCACGTTCGAGCTGGCGGCGGATGCTGCGCAGGTGGCTGAAGTCCTCCACAGCCTCGTCCGCGGCGGTGAGGGTCTTGGGGGTGTCCAGGACGTGGTTGCGGAAGAAGTCGTTGACCGTTCCGCCCAGGCCCTTGCCGGTCTGCAGGATGCGCAGCAGGCCGAACGCCTTCTCGTCCTCCACACCCAGGGCAGTGCGGTACCGCTCGGCGAAGAGTTTGTGCGAATCGAAGATCTGCGCACCCGGCAGCAGGGATTCCAGGGCACCCTTGGTGAACCGGCCGCGCATGCCGGTTTCGAGGGAGGGAATGTCCAGTGGACGGTTGTGCACGGCGTAGAACCGGCCCACGTGGTGTTCGGTGCCGGTGGCGGGCAGGTCCATGAGCACGGAAAGGCTGGTGATCTGGCCCAGACCGTTGTCGAAGGTGAGGCAGACGGCGGACCAGGTGGCGCCGGGGCGCTGGTAGGCGGTGCCGTCGCCGGCTTCCATGCCCTGGGTGCCGAGCCGGCCGCGCATGTAGGAGAACGCGGTGCGCTTTTCCTCGGCGGCGGTGCCGCCGTTGTTCTGCGCGGCTTCGTTCATCTTGGGCCGGGCGTCCATGACCTGCAGGATCGCGTCGAAGATGGTGGACTTGCCGACGCCGGAGTCACCGGTGAGCAGCGTGCCGGCGCGGTCCACGTGGATGGTGTGCGCGCCGTCGAACGTTCCCCAGTTCACGATCTGGATCCGGGAGAGCCGGTTCTGTCCGGGGTTGATCAGGTCCCCCATGGGGAGGGTGGTTTCGATGCTCATGCCGGCTCCTCGCCGTCGTGCTGTGTTTCAGTGACCGCGTCTTCAGCGGCTTCTTCGGCGGGCGCTTCGTCAGGCGTCTCCGGTTCCGCCGGGGCCTCGGTCAGCGAGTTCATGTAGGTGATGATGTCGCCGATGTGCTCGTACGGCAGGGCCAGCGGCAGCGCGTTGGAGATGACCCAGACGTCGTCCAGTTCGGTGGGCAGCAGCAGGCGGCGTTCGGTGACGAGCTTGCGGATGGCGGCGTCGGCCAGGTCTTCCACGCCCTTGGCGTCGTGCGCCTGCGGGTCCACGTACTGCTCGAGGACGTCGAGAATGTCCTGCCGGGCGATGGTGGCTTCGTTGCCGGTGCCCGAGTGGCGGTCCAGGACCAGGCGCATGCGCAGCAGCAGCAGGGTTTCTTCGCGGGTCATTTCGCGCTGGCGCTGCAGGGCGGCGGTGTGCGGTTCGGCCATTTCCACCGGGCGCAGCAGGGCGACCTTGTGGTCCTCATCCACGACCAGTTCCAGGAACAGTTCACTGAGCCGGACGCGCAGCTGCTCCTGGTTATCCACCACGGTGTTGTAGACGTTGTCGGAGGAGTTGGCGTCCAGGTACGGGCCGCGCAGCAGCCGGATGAGGGCCTGGCGCAGCTTCAGCGGAAGGGTGCCGGTGTCCCCGGGGAACAGTTCCGGGCCGTCGATCAGGACGTCGCGGGGTGGCTGGGGGTCTTCGGCAAACTGCTCGTCAAACTGCGAGCCCTCGTCCAGCTCGTCGTGCTCTTCGGTTTCGGCGGCGGGGTTTTCGATCATGGCTGAGGGCTTTCGGCGACGGTGAGGACGGGCAGCACCGCGGTGCGGGAACTGCCGTCGATCTGGAGGAAGGGGATGGACTCGCTTGCCGCCGTCGTTGTTCCGGTGCCCTCGGTGGGGGCAGCGGAGGCGAGGAGCGCGCGGATGCTGTTGAGGTGGCGGTGTTCGGCGGGCAGTTCGGCGAAGATTTCCGCGACGGTGGCGCGGCCGCGGCGGCTGCCAGCCCGCGTGATCGCGTCGCGCAGCACACGGCGGTCGGCCTTGGGCGTGCGGGCGGCGCGGTGGATGTCCGCTTCGGTGAACGACGGCGGTTCGGGCAGCTTCCGCGGTGCTGCGTGCTCGGCGGGGTCGTAGGTGCGGACCATGCTGAGCGATTCGAACGCGGACGCGTAGAGCTTCGGTGCGGGAACGACGGCGGCGCGGCGGCGTCCGCGCGGTGCCTTGTGGATGGCGGTTTCGGCGGCGCGGATGAGTTTGCGCAGCTGGACGGATTCCCGGTACTCGTCGCTCTGGACGTAGGTGTGCAGGGATTCGGAGAGCCGGCCGTAGATCCGCTGGATTTCGGCGGCCTGTTCGCGCATGTCGCTGATCATCCGGTACAGGGCCTGCCTGTCGCCGGGGGTCATAGCGTCGGCGAAGTCGCGTTCCAGGACCTGCGCAATGGCGTGCCGGAAGCGTCCCTGCTGGTCGGCGTCGTTCAGGAAGGCGGTGAAGCCTTCATAGGTGCGGCCTTCGCTGGTGCTGCGCAGGCGCTTGTCCGCTTCGAGGATTTCGCCCATGGTCAGGCCCTTGGAGGCCTGCGATTCGACCATTTCCTGGCGCAGCGTGTGCAGCATCTTCTCGAGGCCGTCGCGCATGCGCTTGAAGTCGGCGGGCAGTGCGGCGGCGAGGTCCAGGATGTCGCGGGCGGCTTCGACGGCGGTGTCGTCGTCCAGGGGCGGGGGAGCGTCGCCGGCGCGGAGGGACCGGATGAGGTCTTCCCGGCGGGCGATCTCTTCTTCGAGGACGGCGATGCGTGCTTCGGGGTCCGGGTTGGATTCGTGCGCCAGGGTTTCCACGCTGGAGAGCAGGGTGTTCAAGCGGGAGGAGTTCAGGCTGGTGGTGTCGCCGGTGAAACCGTCCAGGTAGGAGAGGAAGCGGACGGATGGTTCGGTGAGTTCGTAGACGAAGCGCCCGTCGGCGCGGGGGCGGGCCAGGAAGCGGCGGGCCACCCAGTCATCGGCGTAGTTCTTGCCGGTCCAGTCTTCGCGCAGGCTCTGTCCGTTGAGCCGAAGCTGCTGCAGGAAGGAGTCGGTTAGGCTGTGGAATTCGTCCAGGGGGATGCGCGGGCGGGTGCGCGTGAAGGCCTCGCGGAACAGGGCAAGGACCCAGGGGTTCGCGTTGGTGAGTTTCCAGCCGGGCGAGGCCTGTAGCCGCTGCAGCTCCGCCCAGCGGGCAACGGCGTTTTCTGTGAAGGACATGCTGCGCTTTCCGCCCGGAACGAAGGGGTAAAACGGGCCTGTCTGATTTTAGCTGAGGTGGGAGGGACCAAACGGCTAAGCGGTGAGGCGGGCGCAACGCGGGGGTGTGCGCTCTTGGTGCGACAACCGCGGAGATGCCGCCGAAGACCTCCAGTCATGGGCCGGCAAACACAGCCACCGGTTCATGAATCTCTTCGGCTAGGACGACCTCAGGGCCATCGCCACCGTTGGAGGCCACGAACTCCGCAGAAGCTCGTCCCAGCCAGAGACCTTGACCATGCCACCCGCGGAAGTGAGCGTTGAGGGAGTGCCCGCGGCAACAACCCAGATCGCCCGCAGGAGGCCGCTGTCCGCTGACATCGGCGCCATCCGGCAACTCGAAAACAGGGTCTCCTCACTTCCGCGGATCGCCGCCGACGTGGAGTCGGGCGCCAGGAAGCCCTCTAGGGTCCAACAGGCCGACAAAGCACTGGCCACCGGCGGAGCCGTCCAAGCACGCCGACGCGCTCCGAAGCTGCCCAGACAAACTCAGCCCGCACCGACCAACTCATGGCCGGCGCAGCCAAATCGAAGGAACAAGCACAGCCTGAATTTCCCGCCGACATCGACCCCCTACTGGAAAAGATGGGACGACTAATGAACGCGTCATTCCCGCAACAGCGGCCAATAATCAGCGACGGACCGCTATTAACCGCGGCAACGCGGCCGGCCGCCACCCGCGCGACCATGAACAACGAGGTACCAGGTCGCGGCAGCACCACAAACCATTCAGCTAAGCTGAACCACAGATTTCCTTTGCAGAGGGAAACCAAGGAGGGCCGGTACTGAACCGTCCGAAAGTAGACTAAATTTCCGGTCCAACTTTCGAAGACGCGGTTCGGTACCGGTCTTTATGCTCTAACAAACCGCGGCGTCTTCGCAGCGGCCGTGCTCAAATCCGCTGGCGATCTATGGGTGCCGGTTAGATAAGCACGGGTGCTAGGATCTTCTCCCCGTCGGGGATGTCGATGAGGTTGTATTGAGTGCCGTCCAGCATTGCTGTAAGTGAGGCACTCTCTTCGCTCGTGGCAATTATGATCTGAGATCCCCGTAGCCCTTGCTCAGCTGCTTGGTGGAGAAGCTGGCGGTAGCTTTCCTGTGCGGTCTCTTGCTGCTTGGGTTCGTCAAGGATCAACAGTCCTAGATGGTTTCCACCTTCTTCTTCGCCGACGCGTAGCACGGAAAATAGGTAGGACCATATGACCCGAATCATGTCGCTCGCTGAGAGATCGAAGCCCAGCTCGTAGCCTTCGTGACTGGGGCGGTAGGTTTCGCGGTTGATTTCTACGGACTCAGGGCGCAAGGAATCGAACCGGTAGCGGCGGAGCTGCCGGCGAAGGTGTCCTTCTACCAGATCCAGCTTCTTATTGTCGCTTTCTGAGAGATCGGACTTGGCTAGCCCGTCCAGTAGCTCGGTCTGTTCCTTGTGTTTAAGAGCCAAATCGTGGAGCACCTGTTTCTGGCGTTCCAGAGCAATTTCGTTTTCCAGGAGCCTTTCCAATTGGTCCTGAAGGGCTGCACGCTCCGAGACGTCCGCCAAGGAAGGCGCGCTGTTGGGACCGATGAGAGTGTCTTTTATTTGCCTGACCTGGCGGCGGAGCCCAGTTAGCGTGTGACGCAAGCTCTTCTCCCGAACTCGAAGTGACTCAAGTGCACGGACGGCATCTTCCCTGGAGGCGGAAAAAGTCTTGCGCTGCCGGTCTATGAAATCGATGTTCTCGGCAGCGGTCATGACATGGGCGGAAATGTCGAAGCCGTCGCTAACTTCTTGGTGACAGGTGGGACATGCGTGGTCGACCGCTAGAGATTTCACATGCTTCGCTCCGAGACGTACCAGCAAGGCGGAGTCTTTGTGTCGTTGCAGATCTTCATTGAGCGCATCTAGCCTCAGGTCCAACTGGCGCTCCTGCTCGGTCAGCACTCCGCGCTCTTCCATCAGAAGTGACAGGGTGAGCATGGTCGAGCGCACGGAATCTTCCGCCTGCTGCAGTTCGACTTCGAGGTCAGGAGAAACTTCTGCGGCGGTCTTTACCAGCTGTTGGCCGCGTTCAGCCAAGGCCTGGCGCAGTTGGTCGACAGCAACGTCCATGGGCAGCCATTCCCCCGCTACAGAAGCAGTAAAAAGGGGGACGCTCTCGTCACGGGAGTCTGCTATCCGTCGCGGCTCGTTCCGCGGCGTGACACCGGCTGTCCGCGCAATCACCTGCAGTTCCGACAATGCGGATCGCCATGACACTTCGATTTCGGCAAGGTTCGATTTCAGGCGCTGGCGCATCAAAATTCGCTGGAAAACCTCAAGACCCAGAACGTATTCAAACGAGCGTTTGCCGACTTCTCGGATGCCCAGGTAAGTGGGGATCCTCGGCGGCAACCCGGACCAACCGTGTTTCTGTTCTACATAGAAGAACGGAAACAAGCACTCACTGTATAGGGGCTTTTCGGTACCATCCATGTGGGTGACCTGTGGGAGTGCCCACCCGAGGAAGTTGGACAGAAAGAAGTGGAATCCGTTTTCCCGTTGGGCCGCACCCGACCGCCGGACAAAATAATCTCTCGTTGGAAAGTCATCGGTACTCGTGACCGCGGGACCGGACTCGACGCTGATGACCGTATTATCAAAGTTTGTGGTTTTTACCTGACGCGTTGCAGTCACGATCGCACCAGAGGCGTTTTCAAATTCGAGAGAGACGGAGGACGCCAGGACAAGTTGGTCAATTCCGTCGACCGTCACACGATCTGTCATTGAGTGCGGCAGGGGGACTTCACGCCGAGGGCTGAGCATCCCTTCTAGCCCAAGCGCATAGATGATCGCCTGAACCGTGGTGGACTTCCCGCTGGTGTTCCCGGCTCTTAGAATGTTCAATCCTCGCTGGAAAGCAACTGTCCGCCCGACTTCTCCTTGTTCCGTTTCAACACGCAAGCGAACAGCTCTCAGTATCAGCCGCGGGGTCAGTTCCATTGAGTCAGTTCCTTAAGTGCGCTTTGAGTCAGTCTTCGGGGGAGTTTGGAGATAAAGGCCTTCTCCTCGACGAGGACATTGCTGTCAGACCAAAGTTCCCCCGCTAGAGCTAGGCCGGTGGGCAACAAGGCAACAGCGCCTGTGCCCATGCGCGATACCAGTCCTGATCCCAGAGCAAGGTCCACAGTAACGGCCAGAGACGGATCGAACCTGACGATGATCTCGTCCGGTCTCTTGTCGCCATCCAGCCATCGCAAGAACAGTCTTCTGGTCTCATCGGATCGAACAGCCCACCACATGGTGTGTAAGTGCTCTAATGCCGATTTGTTGCCTCTGAACCGTTGGAGGACAAGGCAGAGTACGGACAGCCGCCACGTGATCCGCAAGTCGCCAGGAATCGCGTCGTTGCGCCGGTTGAAAACCGCCTTGGGGGCCGACGCGAACATCTCTTCAAGAGCTTCAATTTCGTTCATGCTGACTCCGGGAAATCCAGCGGACACCGAAGTATCCAGTCCGCAACCATAGACCAAGCAAACTCTGTGGCGAGCCGGTGAGGGATACCACCATCTCTCACAATTTCATCCGCCAAGTCCTTGGCCACCTTTGCAACGTCCATCCCGCTGCTCATAGAGCCAGGAGGATAGGTTAATGCCAGCATCGACTCTTTATCCGTCTTCAACCTTGAGACTTCGGACCAAGCTGACGGGTATTTCGCACGAAGGGCGGCAAGACCGTTTTCACCACGCAGGAACATGCCGGAAAGCTGATCCAGATACGTGTCCAGTTCGCCGCCCTGCATGCCAATGTTGCCCAGCTTACGGCGGCCGTCCCGCATTAGGTCAGGGTTTTCGTTTCCCCAGTCAGAAAGAACCTCGCCGTCCACCGGAGTCGTTTGTACGAGCTGGGGAGGGATTGAGGACATCCTATCCCGCTCCAAGGCGTAGTGGTCGTCCGTTTCAACAGTGATTGCGAAGTCAGGTCGTATGAAAGGCAGACCCCACGTCCTCACTTCCTTGGCCTTGGCTGCTGCATGGATGACAAGCTCTTTGGAATCGTGACGGGGTACGAGGAATACGTATCTATATATCCCGACCTGGTCGAACATTCTTCCCAGTTCCACCTGGTTCTTCTTCAGCTTCCCGAGATCCTTCGTCAGCTTGTCTCGTTGATGCGCGTAGAGCGCATTCGTGCTTAGGGGTTCTTGGGCCGCGTAGCACTGGAAAGCCGCACCGTCATGAGTAAACGCCTCGAGTCCCAGATCGCCATTGTGTCGGTCGGGCACTTCCACGAGGTTGTGGTTGGCGTAACGGATCTTCAGTAGTTCTACGCAGAAGTCTTGCCACGCCGTACCTTCCCACTCACGCACGGTCATGGTTAGAGGTTTCCTTCTGCTGAGTCTGTTGAAGCTCGAACGAAACGATCTTCCCACGCCTTCACCAGACTCTTGGGTCAGACACACAGAAGGCAGTTCCTGAGAAACGGTCGGAGTCAACAACGACGCTTTGTGGCGTGAGGAGCCCCCACTAGTGCGCCGTCTGGGTAGGCTCTCCGAATGACAGCGAAAATCATCCGCCCCCTAAGCGGACGCATCCAGGTTCGTGAACTACGGGCGCCCCGTGGTGATGAACCTTCGAACAAAAGCATGTTTAAGGACGCTGCTGGCGAAGCTATCCGTCCGACGTGGGTAGAGGCAGCAGAAGGACAACCAGGCTGGGCGGGATATTGGGTCATTGCCAGGCAACATTTGACCGAGGTCGCGGAGTCGATCGCGATTCGTGACGGAAGCGTAGAGATCGAAATGCACTACAGCCCCACGGAGAAGTGCGACCTCCGCTGTCGAAAAGCGAAAGGGGACGACTGCACCTGCGCCTGCGAAGGTAAGCACCATGGCAAAGCGCAGCACGCCTCCTGGCTGGAAGTCGGAGAAACGACTCTTGTCCGTGGCGAAGACCGGAAGATCGTTCACCGCACACTCACTCGTGACCAGGCAAAATCAGACCGAGAGGCCCGCCTCGAAGAAATGGTCAGAGAGTTGGTCAACCGTCAGCGGAACCATCATGGACAGCCACATGCTTGAACTGCTCGAAGTCGATGGGTTCACCAGGGAGGGCCATGACTGGGCAGAGTGCACGAGAACAAACGCCGCGACCGTCGAGTTGTCGAATTCAGCTTCATTGAAGACGGTGTAGAGGTAGCTCGCGCAAGAATCTTTCCTAAGTCCTCCCTCGATCAAGTACATGTACGGCTGCGATGAATCCGCTGGCCTCGGCCTCGTCGCAGTCTGCCTGCGTGAATAGGGTCACGGGTACGTCTTGTTCATGATTCCAGAAGGCGTTCCCTGGGTGCTTGCTCATTCGTTCAGCCGGCGGTGTACTGCGGCGTTTCGCTGCGAGAACGGGCATCACTCAAGGGTGCCCTCAAGCACCTCTCTCAGCTCGGGCTGCCAGTTCTGCCGCACGCCGAAAGTAAAGGGCCCACCGGCAACCCTCGCCAAGGTTCTGCTAGAGATTGCCAGCGACCGGCACCCGAGGTTGAACGGGAGGCGGACGCCTGAGAAATTCGGAGGCCAGACCGGGGTCCACCCATCCTAGGGAGTCCTAGATCGTCTCGCATCGCGGGCAGCGCTGGCGCTGGGCCTTGTTCCGGTCGCGGACAGGCTCTTCCCACTCATAGCGGGCAACAGTCCTCCAATGGATCCTTTTGAACTCTGGGCAAGAGGGGGATCTCGCGAAGAGAAGCCAGTGTTTGTATGAAACTTTCCCGGCGGAGGAGCAGCGCACGGGTGTCGCGGTGGAGGATCGGTAGCGGGCAGTTGCCGGCCTAATCAGTTTTGTTGCTGGCGATCCCGGCGGCTGGCCCCGATAGCAGTCCAGTGCCCATGCGGTCGCTAATTGGTATCGGTTTGTCCAGATTTCCCAGTAGCCCTTCGGGGCATGCTGCTCAGGGATCCGAGGCGCCGTTCTTGACTATGTGTTGCGTCTACGGACCTGCCTTTCTGCGGATCTTATCCAGCGGTTAGGTGCGCCAGTCGGCGCAGTCCATGCCGCAGCCGATCAGGTACCAGCGGCCCGCCGGGCGATGACGGGGTGCGGACCCAGGCGTTTGGGTGAGCGGGACCACTCTTTGCCGTAGCCGAGCGGAGAATCTGCAGGTCCCCGGTGGGTCTATGCCGCAGGCATTCCGCAGTCGACGTGAAACAGCTAGCGAAGCCCATAGTCGTGATTCCCTCAGAACAGCGGCCAGGGCACCGAAGGCGTCCCGCTGCTCGGAGCGGGAAACCGCCCGGCCGAACGCAGTCGGGCGCAGCGCGGGACAAGCGAAGCAAATTTCGTCAGGAGTAAGCAGCTCCGCCAGCTTAAAGCCCAGCTCACCCTGCAATCCTGTGAAAACACGCTCGATGCCCTCAAATTCCTGAGCGCGCTCGCTCTCTGGAAAGTATGGCCGTGGTCCACGCCGCACCGGTGCCGGGCGGACATGGCGAGGACGTGGTTTCCCATGCGGTCGGCGTTATTGAGCAGAACTTCGAACACCGCCATCCGCCGAAGCACCGCCGAGTCCTCATGAATAAGCGCGACGATCCGCCCGCTTTCGCCCTGCCCCTGCAGAACCTCTCTCCAGCCTGATTTCGGGACATCGTCGGCGGCGACCAGATCCACCGCGTTCTGCTCCGGGCCTGTCTCCTGCCAGAGCTGTACCATGCCTTCGCCGAGCGAGCCGTTCCGCAGGCAGGTGCGCGGCACGATATTCCAGCGCAGCGCCTCCGACACCAGATTGGTCGCGACCTCCCTATGCGCCAGGCAGCCGTCGGGGAAATCCCACAGCGGCTTGTCCCGCGCAACGGGTTTGTAGACGACCGCTGCGCTGCGACGGATGGTCCGTATGCCGGGCGGACCTGGCTACGGCCCATCGTAGGGTCCCTCGAAGCCCTTGGCGACTTCCCTAAGTCTTGCTTCTTAGCCGGGCACGGATCCACGAAGCTCACGGATAAGCCGATCAATTCTTGCCGCAGCGCCGCTAGTTGCGTCATCTTTTGAATGACGTCGCGCTCTATCGTACGAGTAAGGAGTGGGATGTCGCAGGTAGGTGCGAACCGTAAAGCTTCCAAATGCCTCGGAGGCACCTCATTAATTCGCAGTCCAGCTTCCCCCCAGGGGACTCGCGTGCACTGTCCCCTCACCCTCCTGACGGTCCAGAATCGCCGGGCTTTATGCACCGCTTTGTGGCGTGACGCCACCACTCCGAACGGAGAAAATGTCATTTGGAGTGACACTGGCGGTGGTTGGCTTAGTCGCTTGCCGGCTCCGGAACTCGGCGCGGTGATAAGGAACGCCAAGCGTTAGTTCCACTCCACATTGTCTCAGCAGACCCCGTGCATGGCAGGGTCTGGGCGGAGCTCCTCTGAGCGCCAAAGTCACTCCTCGTGAAGAGCTAGAGGGCATCGGAACCAGCCTTAGCGCCGAGTACGAGAACCCAAAAAAGGCCAAGACGCTGTGCGCGGGGTGTGTTGTGAAGACGGCCATTAGTCCCACAGATGAGGGTCGCTATCAAGAAGTGAGGGCTTTCTCAAGGAGCAAAAGCAGTATGCAACTTCACGGCAGGTGCATTATTGCCACCGGGTGAATGAAGTTCGACTCTCCAGGGTCAACATCATTTTTGAGGTGCCTTCAGTCGATCTTTAAGGAGGGCGAGAATTTGTTCAAGGTTATGCCCGTTTCTCCATGGGATAATATCGAAGTTGAACTTGCGCCATTGCTCGAGCAGTAGTGCCGGTACTACATTTTCATTGGTGACTACGATAACGCCAACATTATTGAACTCCTTTCCGTCGATAATGAAGAATCGCTCACTGACCAATTGTCCTAGTCGAGAGAATCTACCCCGCTGAATAGTCATTTTCAGGTCTATGATCACAACTCTGTCATCGCTAATAGCAACAAGATCCACAAGCATTCCGCCTACTCGAACTTCAGATTTCAGTTGGATTCCAACTGGTGCTGTCCGAATGTTCAAGATCTGGGCGACGTTGTTCTCAAAGACTGAGAATGGTTGGTTGGGTATTTCCAGGGACTCGCGTTGGGAGTCGTAAGCAGTCAGGGCTTGTTCGAAACGCCGATCAAAATCCTGCAACCCGGAAGCCTTTCTGGTCGTCCGGTGTACTGGTTCTGTGTCAAGTGGGAATTGCCTTGGACTTGGCTGCGGCTCAGCTGCCGGGGCCGTCTCACTCGTCTCCTCCCTAGGCATAGAGGTGGATTCAAGGAGGTCCTTCATGCTGTCAAGCAGGTCGATCTGTTTCCTCGAATGACCCGACTGCATTAGATGCATTAGAACGTTGAGCGCCGCGGTCTTTTTTAGGCCATTTTTGTGAGTTTTCGGATCAGTTACCGTATCAAAAACCCAGGTGTAAGTACTCCACCATTGATCTTTCCTTTTCTGTTCTTCATTAGATTTCGTTTGACCTCGAACGCCGATAAATGCAAGGTAGGCGGCGCAAACAGCAAATATTCCTGCAAGCCCCGGGGATAGGGTGAACTTCTGAAACCAGTCGGCCAGAGGCCCCGCAAAGCTCTCAAAATCGATCACCATAACAGGCCATGCATCGACCGGCATGCCTGGGGTCGGGGCAACCACGTCGTTGGCGGTAGAATTAAAGATTCTATGTCTTGAAAAAAGAAGCATCACTCGGAGATACTATGCCCTTTGAACACAAGAAGCCGTAATAGGGGAGGCTCATCTCGGGGGGGGTGCCTCTATGGTTTTGGTCAAGCCGCTGAAGGCAGGTTCTTCGGCGCCGGGTCTTCGTTGAGGGTGCCGTCGCGGAGCATAGCAAAAAGGACATCTGGACGACGCCGGGCCAGGGCGATGATGGCTGGTTGTGGCGTTCCTCTCCGCACGTCTGCGGTCGTAATACGCTTTGGATGGTGGGTGATGCAGGGCGGCGAAGGCGGAGAGGAGCAGGGCGCGTTTGAGTTTTTTTGTTGCCGCGCCGGCTTGGACGCTCTCCGCGGATCGAGGTTCCGGAGCGGCGGATGACCGGTGCTATTCCTACCACCGCGGGGTGGTCCAGGTGCGGGCCCAGAGCCCGTTCCAAGGCTGGATGGATTTGGGTGAGTAGCCCCCCCCCCGCGGATCCGGTTAGACGTGGCGGTGATTTGTGCGGTGAGGTCGTCATCGAACCCATAGAGCACCGTGAGTTCGGCCAGGGTTGGTTTTCGCCTGGTTCGGGTGGAGGTCCGCGATCCGCCGTGTCGCCAGGCCCGGTAGGTGGCCCATGGTTGCTCCGGTGGCGCGGGCGACCGCACCCGGCAGCGCTCCGATGCTCGCGGGCTGATCCACACCGACGAGGACGTTCCCATGGCCGGTGAGCTTGCTGATGATGTCCCGCATCTTCGTTTCGTCCTGCGGCAGGGCCTTGCCGTAGAGCTTCTTTCCGGCCCGGTTCAGGGCTACCGCGTGGTGGCCGGTTTTGCCGACGTCCAGGCCAAGGAAAACATCGATACTTTCGTGCTCCAGAATGATGATTAGCCCCTTCTATTCGCAGTGAGACTGACGGTGTTGGCTGGTTCCGGCGGCAGGAGTTGCATCCGCGTTACGAAGAACCGCTGGGTCTGCCTCTATTAGCGTTTCCCCGGCTGCCATGTCGGTTCCGGTGGCAACACCCCCCCGGATCATTGATGACTGGGGGCAAAAACCATGCCTGAACCGACCGGCCAACACACCCCATATCCTGCATCAGGAACGGGCTACGAAAAAGGCAACGGGGGCATCGAGCGTCGACCATGGGCCGAGCAAGACTGTTTCGGCGAGGAAGTCTGCTTCTCGATTAGCAAAAACTGCAGCGATGTCTGCGTGTTCATGGGAGAACGAAGTAACGGCTGCGCGAACAGAACCAGAGATACCTAATCGCGATCGAGCAGTGTTAGCGTCGAGTCGCAGAGATCCCTTAGAGGTCCTTGCAACCGGTGAGGAAGTTCGCTATCTCCGATAGCTTCTGCTTCCTCTTGGAAGACCTCATTCATCATGTCTGGAAGGAGTACAGCAAGCGCTCTCACAGTGGCTATAAGCCATTCCTCGTTGAGATCGGCGTCCGAAGCAAACCTTACCCAGTGTCGCCTGGCGACCATGCCAAATCTTCTTTCACCGCCAATCGCCATGGCAGCGGTTCTAAGGCCCTCTCGCTTACGTGCTACCCCGTCGTCGTCTGTATAGCTGTACGGAAGTCCAGAGGCAATATCGTATAGGGGTGCCAGGAACGCGGTTCCAGAATCCAAAATAATAGAATAATTTTTTGCATGGGCATCAGGGGCACCTAGGAGATAGTTCCCAATTAGGCCTTCGACGAAACGTTGAACTTGTTCCTCGTCCGCACCAACATGTCTCAACGTTCTAATGATTCTTATGGCGTTAGGTCCACCATCTGACTCATATTTCTTGTTCGGGGGTGTAGACGTTGCTTGGCAAAAATCCTCTTGGTGGATGCGAATTACCCTGCCATCCCTTACGAGCCGATCATAGCGCTCAATAACGATTGCCGTTGAGCCATCAAAGTCACGAAATTCCGTGTTCGCCACGGCCAGACCTGCCTTACCTAAAGCACGAAGTGACAGGTGCTCATTGAGGGCTTGATCGCTGAAATCGTGTATACCGGGTTTGATAATATGCGTCGTTGCTTCCGCTCCTTCAGCTTCGAACCACCCGTCATTCCAACGGAGCGCAAACTTCGACTGCGCACCAGCGAGGGACCACCTTTCCCTATTGACGATCCAGGATCCTTTAGGTTCCGAGATGAGAGAGCGCAACCGGCTACCAATTTGCTCATCCGTAAATGGCACAAGTTTACCCTCGTCGGAAATGGCTGCCTCAAATTCATTTGGCGATACAAACTGAATAGCTCCAGCGCAGTCCATTCCGATATGTTCTAAGAGTGCAAAAGGATTGTCCGACGATATTCGAAACTCTTTTCCAAGAGATTCACGGACTCCGACTCCTTCGGGTAATAGGCCATTGATAAATGCGTCCGTTTGTCGCTGCGGGTACGGGCTTAATCGATATGGTAGGGCTGACGAAATATCAGGGTATGGATTAGTATTCTCTACATATCTAAAGGTTCGTCGGCCATGGTCGTTCTGCTCTAGGAGCCCTACGATTTGTTTATGAAGGAGTACAAGCAGAGTCTTCATTTGCCATTTTCCTGCTCGTCGGGTTTGGCTGCTTGTGGCGGTCTGGTGCGGCGTAGGATTTCGGCGACTTCCGCTGAGGGTTGGGTGGAGCGGCGGAGGTTGTTGAGGGTTGCGGAGTTGGAGGATGTGACGCGGCGTAGGATTTCGGCGACTTCCGCTGAGGGTTGGGTGGAGCGGCGGAGGTTGTTGAGGGTTGCGGAGTTGGTGGAAGTGCCCCCCGCAGGGCTATGGATGGGGCCGAAGTTTGCGTTGCTATTGGAAGAAGTTTCCACAGCCCCCGACTGTGTAGCTTCGATGAGTGGACCCAGGGTGATGGAGAGGTTTAGGGCACGCAGTACATCGAAAACTTTCCCAAGCTCAGCCCCTGTGCGTGCACCTTGTTCCAGGCCGATGAGCCATTTCCTTGATACCCCAGCACGGGCCGCCAGTACGGCCTGGGTCATGCCAGCGCGCTTGCGGGCATCATGCACAGCAGTACCGAGTTGACTGGTATTGGTAATCGGTCGCCTCATAGTGTGAACATACCACCACATTTGCGAATGTGCACGAGCAGGGACATTGCATGTGTACAAAACGACACATCCCAGATGGTGTACAAGCGGTTACATTGGAGTTCTTATGCTTCTGAAGAGTCGTGCTAAGGGCAGAGTTAGGGATCATCCACAACTTGCCCGACGAAGGCACCGTGTGGGTTATGACCATGACAATTCACACCGCCGGAGCGTGGAACTGGTCGTAGCGAACACGGCGGGGAGCCGATCGTGTGCGCTCGGACCAGGCCGGAATCGGCCTGGGAATGACCACCAGGAGCATCGTGCAGACCCACAACGGGACCGCACATCACTGGACGGCCCGACGGCGGCCTCCGCGGCTCCGCAGATCTGCCCACCGGGCGGGCTACTTAGAACAGCGGCCAGGGAACCCCGGGCATCTCGCTTCTCGGAGGGGGAATCGCGCCGTGGAACGCAACCGGGCACAGCGAGCAGTGTGTGGTGCGATCTTCCGGCAGTGAGCAGCTCCACCAGGTTCGCGCTGAGCTCGCCCTCCAACCCCGAAAGAAGACGCTCAAGGCCCCGAGTTCCTCGGCGCTCAACGCCTCGCCGATCCAGCCCCACAGCGCGGTCCGCAGCTTGTGGTCGCCGTGGAAGGTGAGGCTGCGGTCCACACCGTACCGGTGCCCGTCGGCCAAGGCGAGGACATGGTCCCCTTTGCGGTCCGCATTGTTGAAGACGACGTCGAACGCCGCCATCCGCCGCAGCGCCGGGGTGTCTTCGTGAATGAGGGCGACGATCCGCCCGGCCTGGTCCTCACCCTCCAACACAAGCTTCCACCCAGAGTCGGGCACATCCTCCACAGACACCAGGTCCACGGCGTTCTGCTCGGGGTCGGTCTCCTGCCAGAGATGCACCATCCCTTCGCCGAGCGGACCATCCCGCAGCCAGGTCCGCGGCACCATGTTCCAGTCCAGGGCCTCCGACGCCACGTACGTAGCCACTTCGCGGTGCGCCAGGCAGCCGTCGGGTAAATCCCACAGCGGCTTCTCGCCCGCAAGGGGTTTGGTGACGACAGCCGAGTCGCTGATGCTGCCCAGGAAGGTGGCGTTCGACGCCGTCGTAATCCGCCCGGTGAGCGTCTGCTCGGCGGTCATCAGGTCAGGCGCCGGCATTAGGCCTCGGGGAAGGTTCAGGTGTGGCCGTCGGCATCGGCGCCCGCAGCACTGTGGCGGCGTCAGCATCGTCGTCTTCATCAATTTCTTCGATGGGTTAGACCTCGACGCCGCTCTGAAGACATGCTCCGGTGGATCTCTGCCCAGCGCATGTCTTCACTTCCGCCGACGGCCGAACATCGCAAATAACTTGATATTCTCCCCAGATGGAGCTTGAACGAGACGAACGCGGCGAGCCGGCCACAAACCGCCTGAATTACACGGCCTATCGTCTCGGCAGGGCACTCGACCGGTTCACGGAGAACCTGGCACTGGCCCACGGCGTGACGCTGTCCCAGTTCCTCGTGCTTCAGGTGCTGGGGGAGGGGCTGCCGCTCTCCAACGCCCAGCTTGGGCGGCGGACCTTCGTCAGCTCCCAGGCCGCGCACCTCGTGGCGAACGAACTCCTCGAACTGGGACTCGTGGAACGGGGAAGCCACCCCACCAACCGCCGCATACGCCTCGTGCAGCTCACCGAAGCTGGCTGGGACGTTGTGCAGGCCTGCACCCAAGAACTGCGCGACCACGAACAGCGCCTGACCGGCGAAATCGGCGAGGACCTGGGCAACTCAATCGTCGGCGTCCTTGACCACGCCGCCGAGGTCCTTGCGGGCGGATACTTCGGAGACGATGAAGCGGAGGCAGCGGCAGTTCACCGCCGACAAATCACCAGCCGCCCGAGGCACGTCCCGTCCCGACTGGCCGCCAGCCGTCTCAAAGGCCTCAATCGAGAAGCCGACGACGCCAACCCGGACGCCTGACAAGCGCCTTACCGAGAAACGGGCCGCGTCCGGACCAGTACAACCACCAGACAGGCAAAGGCGCTCACCGCGGAGACGGCCAGAGCGACCCGGCCGGAGCTGGCATCGATCACCCAGCCCATCAGCAGCGCGCCAAACGGCACCATGCCGTAACTCCCCATAGTCATCAGCGACATCATGCGCCCAATGAACTGCGGCCGCACGGATTCCTGCGCAGCAGCGTTCACAATCCCCTGGTAATAACCCACCGCAATGCCCAGCACCGGAGCAGCCGCCAGAAACAGCAGGAGCGTGGGAGCCGCAGCATTCAGCGCCAGCGCAGCACCGAAAACACTTGTTGCCGCAATCATGGACCGCACCGACACCCGTGGCCTCCGGGCAGCCAGGATGCCTCCGAGGATCGCGCCCACGGCGTTAAGGGTGTGGACAGCTCCCACCGCGCCGGCATCACCGCCGTAGGAGAGATTCACGGTAGAGGTGAGAACCAGCCCGAAGTTCATGGCCAGAAGGGCAATCACCACGTTCACGATCAGCAGGGTGTTCACGTCCCGGCTTCGCCGGAAGGCGCCCGCCGCCGAGCCGTCCAGGGCCTTAGCCCCGGGCCCGCCCGGGGTCCTGCTGCCATCCCTTTCCCGCTGCCGGTCTAGGGACGCCCGCCGGTGCAGCTCGTCCGGACGGATCCGCAGCCGCGACGCGAACACCAGCAGGTAGGCGGCAGCATTGATCAGGATGCACGCGCTGGGCCCGAGTCCCTGGAAAGCGAGTCCGGCCAGCGCCGGACCCACAGATCGGGCAGCGGCCAGCGAAATGGTGCTGATGGACGCAGCCCGGGACAGACCGTCCGGGCCCACCAGCTCGAAGATGATGGTCTGCGCGGCCACCCGTTCAAACGCCTGGACCGAGCCCAGCACCCCCACCATCCCGTAGAGCAGCCACAGGTCCGGATCCCGCGTCACCACAAAGACCAGGCTGGCGGTGACAACCGCGGAAGCCAACGACGTCACCAACAGCACAGTGCGCGGTGCCACCCTGTCCAGCAACCGCCCCGCGGGTATGCCAAGCAGGAAGATCGGCAGGAACTGGGCGATAGTGATTCCGCTCAGCGCCTGGGCACTGCCGGTCGCCCCCAGAACCACCAGCTGCAGGGCGAGGTTCTGAAACCAGACCCCGGTGTTGGAGAGAACCTGCCCCGTGAAGTACCAGGAGAAGTTCGGATACCGGAACGGGCCCATCCGCCCGCCGCCCTCACCCATGACGGGGCCGGGCCGGGCAGCGGAAACGGCAGACGGAATCAGACACGGTCGCGGATAAACTCGGCCATCCGCTCAGGGATGCGGGCGGCGTCGCTGGAGCGCTGGTCGGCGTTGTTGGCCCGGATGTCCAGCACCGGAATCCCCTCAGCCTCCAGGGCTTCGGTAATGAAGCCGCTGCCCGGGGTATCGTCCGCCACCAGATGCACCACCCCGTCCACCCGATGGCTCAGCGCCTCCTTCACGTACCACTGGGCGGACCACGGCGGCACATAGAGCTGGTCCGTGATCCCGACGAAGCGGGCGGCCAGCGCCCGGACCGGGTCATCGCCGTAGCGCAGGTACCCGTCAGCGGCGATCGCCAGGTACATCGACCACACGAACACCGCGCCGAATTCTTCCTGGAACCGGGTGTACAGGCCCAGATCGGACCACAGGCCTCGGCCCACCCACATCAGCCGCCGCTTCTCCCCGGGACATACGGCAACGCCGTCGGCCACCCGCTGCGCGGTTTCCGCATACAGGGATCGAGCGGCGTCCACCGCCCAGGTGGTGCCGCGCTGCCACTGCGGTGCCATGACGGCGGGCATCGTGTCATTCACCAGGACGGGGGCGAATGGTGCGGAGGCAATGAGGTCCCGGGTCTTGCGGTTCCATTCGGCCTGCTGGTTGCCCAGGTCCATGATCTCCGCCAGCCGGTCCCGGTCCAGCGTGCGGCCGGTGCGCTCCTCCAGCCAGCCAATCAGCTCCTCGATTTCACCCTGCAGCAGATCCAGCCGGTCCGAGCCGAAGGCCTTCTCCCAGTCGTGCGGCACCAGCTCCCACCACCGGTCCGGCAGCGGGTCAGCGCCCGTGCGGGAGAGGAGGAACGTTTCCGTGCCCGGGAGCCTGCCCCACTGCTCGAAGATCTTGGCGGTAACGTCACCGCTGCGCTCGGCCACAGCGAACCGCGGCGCCGGCAACCCGCCCCAGGGGCGGTCATCGGCGTCGAGCAGTTGCTCGCCCAGCGGCATCGCGTCGTACTGCTGGCTGAAGTCGGGCAGCCCGCGGGCGGCCAGCCGCTCCATGGAGGCGGGTCCGGCGCGCTTGGCCGCGATGATGGAGGACCACCACTGCGTCACCACGTAGGGGATGTCCAGGGCCCGGAAGACTTCGTGCGGGGCATCGGCATTCAACAGGGCAATCGGTTCGCCTGCCGCGGCCCGCTGGCGCACCGACTGGAACCATTCCTTCTGGTAGCGCGTAGCGGCCACGGCTGAACGGAGTCGATGGTCGGTCATGAGGCAATCTCCCCGGACAACTGGACGCTGGCAATAAGGTCGGCGGCGGCAGCGGCGGCGCCGTCGGCGGGCACGCGGACGCCGCCGGCGCGCCACGTTCCGCGGGCGGGGCCCCCCCCCCCCGCCGGCCCGCGCGCGCCCCCCCCCCC
>NZ_JAXIOO010000038.1:0-31562 GCF_049311065.1 Arthrobacter sp. 7Tela_A1
GGGGGGGGGCGGGGGGCCGGCCCCCCCCCCCCCCCCCCAACGCTCGTGCGAAAATATCCAGATGCCCAGTTCCCCGAGTTCCCCGCCTCCCCCGTCCTCCGCGGCCACAACTGCCCACGGCACCCGCCGGGGACGTCCGGGGTACGACCAGCAGACCGTGCTGAATATCGCCGTCGACGTGTTTAACCGCCACGGCTACGAAGCGACCTCGATGGGCATCCTCGCGGAGAACCTGGGCATCACCAAGTCAGCGATCTACCACCATGTTCCGTCCAAGGGCGACCTGCTGCGCCTCGCGCTGGAAAACGCGCTCGGCGGCCTGGAGGGCGTGCTGGATGATCCGCGCGCTTCCACCGGCCCCGCGGATGCCCGCCTGGAATTCGTGCTTCGGGGCACCATTGAAGTCCTGACCGAGCGGCTGCCGTTCGTCACCCTCCTGCTGCGCCTGCGCGGCAACACTGAAATTGAACGCGATGCCCTGGAGCGCCGCCGCCAGTTCGACCGCCGCGTCTCTGAACTGGTGGACGCCGCCCGCGCGGAGGGCTCCCTGCGCAGCGACATCGATCCGCGCACCACTACCCGGCTGCTGTTCGGCACGATCAACTCGATCGTGGAGTGGTACAAGCCCGGCGGCTCGCTGAGTGGCCAGAAGCTCGCCGACGACATTATTTCGATGGTCTTCGAGGGCCTGCACGACAAGCGCTAACCCCTACTCTTAACCACCGAGAGGCCAGTTACGGCTTGTTTGGAGCTCCAAACGAGCCGTAACTGGCCTCTCGGCGATGGGAGGGGAAGTGCTAGGCGCGCTTCTTCTCCACGAGGGTCAGCACGTCGTAGGTGGCGACGATCTCATCGTTCTGGTTGTGCAGGACGGCGTCCCAGGCAACCTCGCCGTACTCGTCGGTTTCACGCGGCGTGATCTTCTTCGCCGTGAGGGTGACCCGGATGGAGTCGCCGGCAGCCACCGGAGTGATGAAGCGCAGGTTCTCCAGGCCGTAGTTGGCCAGTACCGGTCCCGGAGCGGGCTCCACGAACAATCCGGCACCCCAGGAGAGCAGCAGGTAGCCGTGCGCCACTATGCCCGGGAAGAACGGGTTCGCTTCGGCAGCGTCCTGGTTGGTGTGGGCGTAGAACGTGTCGCCGGTGCTGTTCGCGAACGCGGTGATGTCCTCGAGCGTGACCTCGCGCAGTTCCGAGGCCATGGCGTCGCCGACCTTCAGCGTCGAGAGGTCCTTGCGGAAGGGGTGCGTCTCATCGAAGTTCTGGTCGGCACCGGTGTGCCAGACTCCGGTGATCGCGGTCAGCATGTTCGGCGAACCCTGGATGGCGGTGCGCTGCATGTGGTGCTTGACGGCGCGGATGCCGCCGAGCTCCTCGCCGCCGCCGGCGCGGCCGGGACCGCCGTGGACCAGGTGCGGCACGGGCGAGCCGTGACCGGTGGAGGTACGGGCAGTTTCCCGGTTCAGCACGTGCACGCGGCCGTGGTGGCCGGCGATTCCGGAAACCAGTTCGCGAACGGTCTGCGGATCGTTGCTGCAGACCGTGGCCACGAGCGAGCCGCCGCCGAGTGCTGCCAGGCGCACCGCGTCGTTCGTGTCCTCGTAGCCGACCACCGAGGCGACCGGACCGAAGGCCTCAACGGAGTGCAGTGCTTCCGCGTTGGGATCATCCCAGGTCAGCAGCACGGGAGCCATGAAGGCACCGTCTTCAGCGACGCCGCGGCTGCCGTCTGCCTGGACGCTCTCCGGAGCGTCGAGGGAGCCGAAGGCGATCTTCGCGCCGGCGTCGAGCAGGGCCTGGACGGAGGAGCGGACGCCGTCGCGCTGCTCCACGGACGCCAGGGCACCCATGGTGACGCCCTCGGCCCGCGGGTCACCGAGCACAACGCGCTCTTCGATGCGCTTGGCGGCGGCCGCAACGACGTCGTTCACCAGCGCCTTGGGCACGATGGCGCGGCGGATCGAGGTGCACTTCTGGCCGGCCTTGACGGTCATTTCCGTGACCAGCGATTTTACGTACGCATCAAATTCCGGCGTGCCGGGAACGGCGTCCGGACCGAGGATGGAGGCGTTCAGCGAGTCGGTTTCGCTCGTGAAGCGCACCCCGCCTTCAATGACATTGGGGTGGTTCTTCAGCTTGTTGGCGGTCGACGCCGAACCAGTGAAGGAGACCATGTCCCGGTAGTCCAAATGGTCCAGCAGGTCCCGGGCGGAGCCGGAGATCAGCTGCAGCGAACCTGCCGGGAGGATCCCGGATTCGATCATCATGCGCACGGCGGCTTCGGAGAGGTAGCCGGTGGGCGTTGCGGGCTTCACGATGGTGGGAACACCGGCGATGAACGCAGGAGCGAACTTCTCGAGCATGCCCCAGACCGGGAAGTTGAAAGCGTTGATCTGCACGGCGACGCCGGGGATCGAGGTGTAGACGTGCTCGCCGATGAAGGAGCCGTCCTTGGAAAGGACCTCGGCTGCACCGTCGATGACGACCGTGGAGTTGGGCAGTTCGCGGCGGCCCTTGGAACCGAAGGTGAAGAGCACGCCGATGCCGCCGTCGATGTCCACCAGGGAGTCGATCTTGGTGGCGCCGGTGCGGGCGGAGATTTCGTAAAGTTCCTTGCGGCGGCCGTTGAGGTACTGGGCCAGTTCCTTCAGCTTCAGCGAACGCTGGTGGAAGGTGAGGCCGGCCAGTCCGCGGTGGCCCACGGTGCGGCCGTGCTCCACGGCGGCTGCAATGTCCAGTCCGTCGGTCGACACCAGGGCGAGGATTTCACCGGTGCTGGCGTCCCGGACCTCGGCTGGGTTGGCGGCGGCGCTTTCCGGGGTCCACCACTCGTCCTGGACGAAGCTGGGGACGACTTGCACGTCTATGGCGGTTGAGGTCATCTTTGACGGACCCTTTCGATACTGGACGTTTGTTTTCCTGACCGGGCGAGTTCCGCTGGCTGCGGCTTCCACCGGACACAGCGATAACTGACCGGACGGTCGGTAATGAATCCAGCCTACATGAGAGTGCCCTGCGGCACACTATGCAATGCCCCGGATCCGGCTTTTTGACTCGCCGCTGCGCCGGCTGCCACACCACGTGTTTGCTCCTGTCCGCGCCGGGGCTACCGTGGGCCCGGACGACGACGGAAGGTACGACGATGAACCGTAACCCCATGCGCGGCTGGGCGAAGGCAGGCTTGTTGCTGTTTCTCGGAATGGGCCTGGCTGCGGGCGGCGTAGCCGCTCCGGCGGCTGCCGGCGGACAGGACCGCGGACACCACCACGGGTGGGACCGCGGCTGGGACCGCGGCTGGGACAGGGACCGGGGCCGCGGCGGAGAAGTGGATTACGTTGCCCTGGGTGACTCCTACGCGTCGGGTTTTGGCGGCGGGCCGCTCCTCGATGCCTGCGGCCGCACTGCAGAGGGGTACCCGGCCCTGCTGGATGCCCTTCGCCGGGTGGATCGGGAGGCGGATGTGACGTGTGCCGGCGCGACGGCGTCGAGCACTCCCCCGGGTGCCCCCGCCGGACCCGTGGACCTGCCGGAGCAGATCGCCGCCCTGCGCGCGGATGGTTCCCTCAACCGCGGCACCGACTTGGTCACCGTCACGATTGGCGGCAATGACGTTCAATTCGGTGCCATCGTCCAGGCCTGTATCGGTCCGGTGCTGCCGGAGACCTGCGCCCCCGCCATAGCGAGTGCGACCGCCTACGCGCAGACCACCCTTACGGCGCAGCTGCAGGAATCCCTCCGCCAGGTTCGTCAATCCGCACCGCGGGCGGAACTGGTCCTCGTCGGTTATCCATATCTGTTCGAGGCCGGACCCGCGGGACCGCTGAGCCCGGAGGCGGTGGCGCTGTTCAACCAGGGAACGGATGCGCTGAACGCGGTGCTGGCCGGACAGGTACAGCGCGGAGAAACCTTCGTGGATGTCACGGATGAGTTCGCCGGGCACGGCGTGGGGTCCGCCGATCCCTGGATCACCCTGGGCGGCGAGTTTCCGCTGCACCCGAATGCCACCGGCTACCGCGAAGGCTATCTGGCGGCCATCACCGCAGATGTCCATCTGGGGCATGGGAAGGACCACTGCCGCGGCCGGCGGTAACCCTCGTCCTTCCGAAAGAAGACGCTGCCCGGGACGGATGTCACCCGCACCTGCTAACGTGATCATTGCTTCACGAGACATGGCCTCCGCACCTTCCCGGTGCGGAAAAGCTCCGACTGGCCATGCACCAACCCCACTGTTCGGCGGGTGGTTCGGATGACGAAGCGGCCCGCGTCCAACCGGAGCGGGCAAGGACACTCTCTTTCGAAGGACACGCTGTGATTCCCTCCAGTGACCCGCGCTGCACCGCCTTTGCCCCCGGCCACAAGATCCATTGGATCCACGGCGGGCGGCTCAACCGCTACGAGGACTGGATCGACGTCGAAGTCCACGCCGATCCGGAGCTGGACCTGATTTACCTGGTCCTCGCCGGGCAGCAGCAGCTCATGTGGCACCACGATGTTCCGCTGCTCGCCGAAGCCCTCGCGACCAGCCCAGGGCAGCCCCAGTGGTGCCCCCGGTATTCGTCCCTGATGGTCCGGGGCGCCTTCGAAGGCCGCAACCGGAGTTCTTTTTTCTACTTGGCCACTACCGAGCGGGCGGCTCCCTGCCGGGGACGGGTTCCGCGACATGATCTGAGGATGCAGGACAGCGATTCCGCGTAGGGCAATACTTGACCCTGACACTGTGGAAGGCAGGAGAACTGGAGCATGTTATCCATCGGAGCGTTCGCGCAGATCGGCCAGGTTACCCACCGCATGCTGCGGCACTGGGACACCGCCGGACTGCTCGTTCCCGCCCACGTGGATGAGTTCAGCGGCTACCGTTCCTACGATCCCGCTCAGCTCGAGCGGCTGCACCGGATCGTCGCCCTCCGTTCCCTGGGGTTCGGCCTGGAGGATATCTCCGCGCTGCTCGACTCCGGCGTGGACTCGGAGCGGATCGCCGCGCTGCTGCGCCTGAGGCAGGCAGAGGTCGCGGAGGAGGCACGGATAGCTGCTGCACGGCTCATTGACGTTGAGCGCAGGCTCCACCTCATCGAAAAGGAAATGCACATGGCCCAGATCGAGATCATTGAAAAACCCCTTCCTGCGCTCCGCCTGATTGCCCGCACCGCGGTGGTGGCAGAACAGCCGGAGGTACCCGGCGTCGTCGGACCATTGTTTGATGCCGTCGCAGGGCTGCTCTCACCAGCGGAGGCTCCCGCCGGCGTTCCGGTCGCGCAGTACGACATGGGCGAGGACGGCATGCGGATTACCGCCGGTTTTGCCGGCTCAGGCCCGGTCCCCGACGGCGCCGAAGCAGTTGAGCTGCCCAGCGTTCCGGCAGCCATCTGCGGAATCCACCTTGGCGCCATGGACGGCATCGGCGGGAGCTGGCAGGCGGTCCACGCTGAGATCATTGCCCGCGGCCTCACCCCCTCGGGTCCGTGCCGGGAGGTGTATCTGAGGTCGGAGTCCGAGGACCAGGCTGACTGGGTCACTGAGCTGCAGCAGCCCGTCGCCAGGGCGTAGGCTGCCCAGCCGCGGCGGTCAGGCCTGAGGCACGTTGGTTTCGGGGAAGGAGCCGCATGGACACAGCACAGGTGCGGTTGTGGTGGCTCCCGGTTGGTGCCGGGGGCCGCGTGGTGGTCCACACCAGCCGCTGGTGGGAGCTCTGGCGCGCGCTGCGCGAGCGGCGCCGTCCCCGGCCCCTGTTCCACGCAGCACTGGAAGTCACCGCGCGCGGTTCCCGCTATGCGATTGAAATGACCCCAGCGTGGGGCCAGGGCACCGGGCCGCGCGGAATCGTGGCCACGGGACCGGTGGGACTCCGGTTCCTCGGACGGCTCAGGCTGTTCCGGTATGAGGTGCGGTGCTGGCCGAACGGGGTCATACCGGACCTCGCCTTTGCGCCGGAACCGCCCCTCGTGTTCAACCTGGACGCTGCCGGGGCCGATGCCCTGCTTGCCCGGGTGCCCCAGGTGCCCCTGACGGTGTGGGGTGCGAAGATGCCCGGTGGCGACATGTGGAACTCAAACTCCCTGGTTTCCTGGCTGCTGCAGACCAGCGGTTGTGACGCCGCAACCCTGCAGCCCCCACAGGGCGGCCGGGCACCGGGCTGGTTTGCCGGCATTGACGCCGCCCACCCGCAGTCTCCCCCGCCGGCGGAAACCGAACAGCGGCGTTAACGGCCGCAGCCCGCATCCCCCGCCCTAAGGGGCGAAGCAGGCGGGCTGCTGCTCAGGGCAACCTAGCTCCAGTCGAAGAAGCCCTTGCCGGTCTTGCGGCCAAGCTCTCCGCGGGCCACCTTGTCCCGGAGGATCTGCGGCGGCTCGAAACGGGGGCCGAGCGTGGACGCCAGGTACTCGGCGATGCCGAGGCGTACATCCAGCCCCACGATGTCCGTGGTCTTCAGCGGGCCGGTCGGGTGTTTGTAGCCCAGGACCATGGCAGCGTCGATGTCCTCGGCAGAGGCAACGCCTTCTTCGACCATGCGCATCGCTTCCAGGGCAATGGCCACACCCAGGCGTGAGCTGGCGAAACCGGGAGCGTCATTGACGACGACGGGCGTCTTACCCAGGTCTGCCACCCAGGTCCGGGCGGCCTCAGCGAGCTCTTCGGACGTCTGCTTGCCCAGGACCACCTCGATGAGGGTGGACGCGGGAACGGGGTTGAAGAAGTGCAGTCCGCAGAACCGCTCCGGACGCCGCAGCTTATCGGCCAGCTCCGAAACGGACAGCGAGGACGTGTTCGAGGCCAGCCAGGCGTCGTCGCCCAGCTGCTCCTCCACAGCGGCCAGCGCGGCAGCCTTCAGGGCGAAGTCTTCCGGAACTGCCTCGACGACCAGGCCTGAGCCGGCAAAGTCGGCATAGTCGGTGGAGACGCTGAGCCGGGCAACCAGGGCATCGAGGGTCTCGTCCGTGGTGCCGCGCTCAACGCTCTTGGCGAGGTTGGAGGCAACGCGCTCGTACGCCGCGCTTGCCGCCTGCTCATCGCGCTCCACGACGACGACGGCAGCACCGGCGGTGCAGAAGGCGTGGGCAATGCCCGCGCCCATGCGGCCGCCGCCGAGAACACCGACCTTGGAGGGAACTGTCATTTCTTTTTCTTCCTTTCCAGGAATGCCTGCATGCGGTCGAACTTCGCCTCGGACTCGAAGAGGATGCCCTGGGCGAGGGTGTCGATCACGGGGTGCGCCTCGGCGGGCGCGTGGAACACGGACTTGGTGATGCGGACGGCCAGCGGGTCCTGCTTGGCGATCCGGTCGGCCAGGGCGTTGGCCGCGTCCATCAAGTTTGCCGCGTCGTGAATCTCGGTGACCAGGCGGGCTGCCAGGGCCTCCTCGGCGTTCAGGATCCGTCCGGCCAGGAGGATTTCCTTGGCCAGCGGTTCCCCGACGAGTTCCTTCAGCCGCCAGGTGGCGCCGGCTGCGGCCATAATGCCGAGCGACGTTTCCGGGTTGCCGATCTTCACGGTCGGAGTGGCAATCCTGAAGTCGGCGGCGAAGGCCAGCTCCGCTCCCCCGCCCAGCGCGTAGCCGTCCAGCGCGGCGATGACCGGCATGGGCAGCTTGGCGATGCGGTGGAAGATCGTCGAGTTGATCCCGCGCAGGGCGTCCTCGCGGCGGCGTTCACGCAGCTGCGCGATGTCCGCGCCGGAAGCGAAGATTCCGTCGGTGCCGGAGAGGATCAGGATCTTCGGGTTGTTCTCGAGCTCGGCGCAGAGGGCATGCAGCTCGTCGACCATGGCCTGGTCGATGGCGTTGCGGACCTCGGGCCGGTTCAGGACCGCTGAGATGCGGTCTTCCCCGATGGTGACCTTGAGCGTGGTGAAGTGCGCGGAGACTTCCGCGAAGTCCGGCACTACACGGCCTCGATCAGCATGGCGGTTCCCTGGCCGACGCCGACGCACATGGTTGCGATGCCGTGCGAGGCGCCTTCGCGTTCCATGCGGCCCAGCAGCGTGATGGCGATGCGGGAGCCGGAGGAGCCCAGCGGGTGGCCGAGGGCGATGGCGCCGCCGTCGTTGTTCACGATTCCCTCGTCAACGCCGAGGCGGCGGATGCACGCCAGGGACTGGGTGGCGAAGGCTTCGTTGAGTTCGAAAGCGCCAACCTGGTCCAGGCTGATGCCGCTGCGCTGCAGGACCTTCTGCGTGGCCGGAACCGGACCGATGCCCATAATCTCCGGCGGGACACCGGCGGAGGCGCCGTCGACGATCCGGGCGCGGGCGGTGAGGCCGTATTCCTTGATAGCGCGCTCGGAGGCGATGATGATCGCCGAGGCGCCGTCGTTCAATGAGCTGGCGTTGCCTGCGGTGACGATTCCGCCGGGCTTGACCACCGGGCGCAGTTTGGAGAGGACCTCCAGGGTGGTGCCTTCGCGGGGTCCTTCGTCGGTGTCAACAACGGTGTCGCCCTTGCGGCCCTTGATGGTGACGGGAACGATTTCGTCCTTGAAGCGTCCGGCGGCGATGGCAGCCAGGGCCTTTTCGTGCGAGCGGACGGCGAACGCGTCGGCGTCTTCGCGGGAAATGCTGTCCGTGGAAGCCAGTTCTTCGGCGGTTTCCGGCATCGAGTAGGTCATCTTCCCGTCGCGGGAGAGATCGCCGGAGACGAAGCGCTCGTTGGCGAAGCGCCAGCCGATCGAGGTGTCGAAGGTGTCTCCGGGCTTGGCGAACGCCTTGGTCGGCTTCTCGGTAACCCAGGGGGCACGGCTCATCGATTCAGTGCCGCCGGCGATGACGATGTCCGCGGCGCCTGCCTTGATCATGTGCGAGGCCATGATGATCGCGGAGAGGCCCGAGGCGCAAAGGCGGTTCACGGTGATGCCCGGGACGGTGTCCGGGAATCCTGCCAGGAGGGCAGCCATGCGTGCCACGTTGCGGTTTTCTTCGCCTGCTCCGTTGGCATTGCCCAGAATGACTTCGTCCACGACGGCGGGGTCCAGGCCTTCGCGGGCTACGAGTTCACGCAGTGTCAGTGCTGCGAGGTCATCGGGACGGACGCTGGACAGCGCACCTCCGTAGCGGCCCACCGGGGTCCGCACTCCGCCAACGAGAAAAGCCTCAGCCATGTCTGCTCCCAAAGAGTTGCCAGTTTGCCGCCGGGCTTCGCTGCCCGCACGGCTGCCGGATTTACCGACCAATCGTTCTATAAACAATCGCAGAACAGGCAGGGGCGGTCAAACACGTGACGGTTCTTCCGGGGCATTCGGGTAACGCAGCCGCATACGACGCCGATACTCCGTAAGGTCGATTTCGCCCCCGATCTCCGCCACAAGGTCCGCTACGTCCCGCCGGTCCGGAGCAGTCCATCCCGCACACCAGACGGCAGCACAGGCCTCCCGCACAGCAGTGGCCTCGCGCTGCGGCAGGTTCCGAAAAAGCGCCGGCCACCTCAGAAGGGCGTCCAAGCCTGCAGGAATGGGCTTTGGTGCCATCCAGTTGGGCTGCATGCCCTGCAGCCGCAGCATTGCGTCGTCGTGGAACTCAAGCATCATTCCCCCTGCCATATGTGCCGCCCAGTCTAGGGGCAGGCCCGATTCCGGACGGCACTTGTCCGCATTATGAAGGCCGCACGGCCGAAGCTGCTCTAGGTTTGGCCCTATGGCTTACGACATCCAGATCTGCATCGACTGCAAGAACGCCCACGACCAGGCCGACTGGTGGGCGGAAACCCTCGGCTGGCCGGTCGAGGAAACCAACCAGGACTTCATCGACGAAATGCTCGCGAAGGGCTTTGCCTCCCCGGATGACGTCATTGACCACAACGGAACCCGAATGTGGGCGGCCGGATCAGCGGTCCTGCAGCCGGTTCCGCCGGGATCCCCGGTGACTCCCATGCGCATCCTGTTCCAGCCGGTTCCGGAGCCCAAGACGGTCAAGGACCGGATCCACCTGGACATCCGGCTCTCTGGCGAGGACATCAACGCCACCCGCGCAGCCCTTGAAGCCCGCGGCGCCACGTTCCTCTGGGAGGCCAGCCAGGGTCCGCATCTCTGGTACACGATGGCCGACCCGGAGGGCAACGAGTTCTGCATCAGCTAAGCTGCCGCAGCACGCAGGCCGTGCCTCCTGCGACCAGGAGAACCACAATCAGGGGCAGCCGCAACACCGCGGCGCCAGCACCAGCCAGCACGCCGGCGATCCTCTGCCAATCTGCCGGCTGCTGTCCGTCGTACAGGGTCGAGGTGACGGCGACGCCGGCGAGCACCACTCCGATTGCTGCATCAGCCGTTCGGTCGGCAGCTTCGGACAAGGCGTCCCGCGGCCCCAGAGCCACTCCGGCCAGGCGCACCAGGTAGGTAGCACCGGCCAGGACTGCACAAGCAACCAGCACCTCAGCGTCCACCATGACGTCCTCCCACAGGAAGCATCAGCAGAGCGAGGGCTGCCAACGCCACCATGGGAGCTGCCCCGCCGGGAACCAGCGGGGCAGCGGCCGCGGCAATCACTGCCCCGCCGGCGACGGTCACCGCCGTGCGCCGGTCCCGCAGGTTCCCAAGAAGCATGACCAGGAGGACGGCGGGGAATACCGCGTCCAGCCCCAGCACCGCAGGGTCGGCGACCACATGCCCAAGAACTGTTCCCAAGCCGGCGCCAAGGGGCCACGCGCACAGGACCGCTCCGCCTAAGCCCCAAAAGGCCCTCCGCTGTGCGCTCAGGCCGTCCGCCCTCGAGGCGTAGGCAACGGTCTCATCATTGATCAGGTGCGCCCCTGCCAGACGTGCCCACCCCGACCCGAGGTACCGGGACGCAGCAAATCCGTATACACCGTTTCGCAAATTGACGACCAGCGCTCCCAATGCAGCAGCCAAGGGCGATACCTCCGCTATAAGGCCTCCCACGAACAGCAGTTCGGCTGAGGCAGCCAGCACGGTGACGGCAAGCGCCACCGTCAGCCACGGGGGAAATCCCGCCTGGACGGCGAGGGCACCATAAGAGACCCCGACGACCAGCACGGCCGCTGCTATAGACCATGATTCGGCGGCGCTCCACACCGGTTTGCTTATTCTGAATGAACTCATGTTCATTATAATGAACACAGCACCTAACCATCGTCAACGTCCTGCAGGCAGTTTCGTATAGTGAACGGATGGCAGATCCCGAACTTCAACAGCGCATCGGAGCAGCAGTCCGAAGGGAACGGCTCCGCGCCGGCTGGAGCGCAGCCGAGCTGGCTCGGCGGGCTGGCATCTCCAAGGGGAACGTGTCCCAACTCGAATCGGGTACGGGCAACCCGACCGTGGAGACTCTGTGGGCGCTTAGTGATGCACTCGGCCTCCCGTTCTCTTCGCTGGTGGACCCCGGGGCCGCCGGACCTGTCCTGGTCAGGGCAGACGCCGCGCAGGAGGTTCCCGCCACGTCGGCCAACTACAACGCATCGCTGCTCTCCGCATGCCCTCCCGGAGCACGCCGGGACATATACCTGGTTAAGGCCGAACCCGGTGAGGCAAAGCGGTCCGCGCCACACCAACCGGGCACCGTCGAGCACGTGGTCCTCATCGCCGGATCCGCCGCCGTCGGCCCGGACACGGAAACCGTACTGCTGCAGCCGGGCGACTATCTGGCGTACCGCGGTGACGCACCGCACGTTTTTCACGCCAAGGAGCCCGGTACAGCGGCGATCATTGTGTCCGAGCTCCGCTGACCGTTCGGACTTATTCCCTGAACCGGGCTGTGACAGCAGCCAGGCACCGGCGTTACTACTGCAGCAGCTCCGCCGGCACCGCATAGGTCAGGACCACGGCCAGCAGGTTCTTCGCCGCGTGCACAAAGTAGGACAGCATGAAGTTGTTGCCCGCCCAGACGTAGACCCCCACCAGCACAGCTCCCATGGCCAGATACGGCACCAGCACTGCCAGGGAGAACTCGGCCTCGCCGAGGACGTGGATGCCGGAGAACAGCAGCACCGAGAGCAGGCAGCAGATCCAGATGTTCCAGCGTTTCGAGAGCTTGCCGATCAGCAGGTGCCGGTAGATGTACTCCTCCACGAACGGAGCCAGCACAACAAACAGCGGCACGATCAGCCACGGGGACACCGACGTCATCAGATCCTGTGCCGCCACCTGGTTCACTGCGGTTTCCGGCGGGCCCGTGAGCAGAACGAGGATCATGGTGGCTACCAGCATCGCGATGATGGACAGCGGAATGACACCCAGCGTGAGCCAGGGCCGGGTCGCCAGGATCCGGGCTTCCCGGACTGCATAGGCCCGGGCTGCAATGAACGCGAGGATTCCGGCGATCAGGTAGAACGTGAAGTTCACTGCGTACGACGCCGTTACCGGGTCCTGGATTACGGCCGTCACCGCGAGCGCAGCTGGAGTCAGGCTCAGCAATGCCATCGCCCCGATGTAGAAACCAAGTGCGGCGCCGTCGCCCCTCGAGAACCGGTAGGACAGGGGCGGCTCCTGCAGGACGGTACGGCGGCGTGAGCGGGCCGGGAGGTCAGGTGTTGCCATCAATCCACAGTATCGGCCCGGCCGGGCGCAGGCATCAGCCGCCTGCTATTCCGCAGCCAATTCCCGCTCGCGCGCCAGGAGTCCATCCAGCCCGTCCAGAATGATCCCCAGACCAAATCCGAACTCGTCTCCGAAGGCATAGGCCGGCTGCATCACGCGGTACATGGCCGTTTCGGCGAGGTAGGGCAGGTCAGACGGGGAAAAGGACCTCGCCATTGCCTCCACGACCTCGGGGTCTGAGTCCGGAGTGCCAACGGGCAGGCCCGCCTCCTGCAGCGCGAACCCGTAGATATAGCTGTCCAGCAGCGCATACGCATGCCCTGCTCCCTCAATGCTGAAACCAGCCTCCCGCAGCACGCGCAGCACAGCATTGTGGTGCTGCAGGGTGGCAGCGCCCGGAGACGTGCGCGTTTCCAGCAACCCCACCGACCAGGGATGCCTGGCAAGGGCGCTCCGCAGGGATGCCGCCCGGTGTTCCATCTCCCGGCGCCACGGCCCATCCGACGGCAGGTCGACTTCCGCGAAGACGAGGTCCACCAGGCCGTCCAGGATTTCATCCTTGTTGGCAACGTGGTGGTAAAGGGACATGGGCTTGACCCCCAGTGCCTGCGCCAGTGAGCGCATGGTGAGCGCACTGAGCCCGCCTTCATCAGCGAGTTCGACGGCGCGGCGGAGCACCAGTTCGCGGGTCAGCGGGCGGCGGGAGAAATCCAGTTGTTCATTCATTTCCGCCAACTCTACCGCCGCCTTACTTTGTACGGTAGCGTCTGCCTTACTAAGTAAGGTAACGATGCCAGGAAGGGCTTCTTATGTTTGGAACCAGCTCCCGATCACCCCTCAGCCGAACCGTGCCCGGGCAAGGCGCCGCCCTGCCTCCACAGATGACCGCCGTGGTTCAGGACGGTTACGGCGGCACTGACGTACTCAAGATAAAAACGCTGCCGCTTCCGGTTATCTCGGCAGGCGACGTCCTCGTCCAAGTGCACGCCGCAGGACTTGGACGAGGAGCCTGGCACGTGATGACGGGGACTCCCTATCTGCTCAGAGTGTTCTTTGGTCTCCGTTCCCCTCGCCGGCCGGTGGCGGGGCACAACCTGGCCGGGACCGTCATGACCGTCGGCGAGGGTGTCACGCGGTTCAAACCCGGAGACCGGGTGTACGGCATCGGGAAGGGCTCCTTCGCCGGCTACGCCGCGGCACTGGAACGCAAGCTGGCGCCGATGCCCGAGGGCCTGGATTTCGAACAGGCTGCTGCCGTCCCGGTCTCCGGGCTTACCGCGCTTCAGGCCGTAGCCGACGTCGCACGGGTCTCCAGCGGGCAGCGGGTCCTGGTCACCGGCGCATCCGGCGGGGTGGGCAGTCTCGCCGTGCAGCTCGCCGTTGCGGCCGGCGCGGAGGTCACCGGTGTCTGCTCTGCCGGCAAGGCCGGTTTTGTGCGTGGTCTGGGGGCGCAGAACGTCCTGGATTACCAGTCGGAGGACTTCGCCGCGTCAGCGGGTGCCTACGACGCGGTTATCGACATTGCCGGTAATCCGCCGCTGGCCAGGCTTCGGCGGGCACTGAAACCGGGCGGAACCGCTGCGCTGGTGGGCGGTGAGGAGGGCGGCAGGGTGACCGGAGGAATGATCGAGCGCCAAATAGCCGGAAACTTCCTCTCAATGCTGGACCGGGACCACCGGCGGTTCAGGAACGTCCTGGCGAAGGAGAGCGGCGCGGAACTGGAGCGGCTGAACGGCCAGCTGGAATCGGGCGCTGTTGTGCCGCACATTGACAGCCGGTTCCCGCTGGCTGACGTCGCGTCAGCCATGGCAAGACTCGAATCCGGCCAGGTACAGGGAAGCATCGTCCTGACGGTTTCCGGAACGTGACGGGCAGCTCCCGCGGCCGACCGCTCCGGCATTACACCGTCAGTTCGGTCATCACCGCGGGCATGGCTTCGAGCAGTTCACTGGCGAGAAAACTCAGCGGACCCTTTGAAGAAGACAGCCGGTCCCCCGCCGCGGCGTGCAGGTACGTGCCCCAGCAGGCCGCCTGGTCCGGCGATGCGCCGCGGGCCAGGAAACCTGCCACTGCGCCGGCCAGGACATCTCCGCTCCCGGAGGTGGCCAGACCTGGATTCCCCGCCGGGATTTCCCAGGCACGGCCGTCCGGAGCGGTGATCCGTCCCTTGCTGGTCACCACCGCGCCGTAGAGACGGGCGATTTCCAGGGCTGCGGCGTCGGCATCCTTCACCTCGTCGGTGTCCAGCAGGCGTGCGGCTTCCGTGCGGTTGGGCGTGAGCACCAGCCGGCCGGAGAGAAGTTCACGAAGTTCCGGCAGTCCGGGCAGGACGCCCAGTGCGTAGGCATCCAGCACCACGGCTGCCTCCTCCGGGATCCGGGAGCTGATACTGCGCAGCAGGTCGGCGGTGTCTTCGGCGTTATCGAATCCGGGTCCCACCACCAGCACGTCCGCCGTCTCAAGGTCGGCGGCCAGCACATCGCCGGCAGCGTTGCCGTTGATCCGTTCACCCTCCTCGGGAAGCCCCACGGTGCCGCATTCGGGCAGCGCAACGGCAGTGGCAACGGCCGCCGAAGCGGCTACGGCAAGCGTCAGCCGGCCCGCACCGGCACGCAGCGCCGTCCTGCCGGTAAGAATCGCAGCGCCGGGAGTCCGCCGGGCACCGCCAACCACCAGGACCGTGCCGCGGTCGTCCTTGCCTTCGGCGTCGCGGGAGACCTGCCAGGACCGCAGCAGCGCGGGGGTGACCAGCTCAGCGCGGGTGGACATTCTCATCTCCTGCATGCTCGGTGACCGGGGCGCCGCCTGCGGCCAGATGATCGACGCCGTTGAAAGCGGCAACGTTCCAGAAGCCCGTGCCGGAAGGACGCACCAGACGGGTGATGGAGCCGTTCCGGACGCTGCTGGCAGCGGCGATGTCCAGCAGGTCCGCTTCCAGGAGACCTTCACACACATAACGAAGCAGCAGGATCACGGCGTCATGGCAGACCACGGCCACCCGTCGCCCGTCGTCGGCGTCGTCGAGGTCCCGCAGCAGCGAGCGCAGCCGGAGCGCGACGTCCGCCCAGGACTCCCCGCCCGGGGGACGGTAGACGAACTTGCCCAGCCACTGTTTCCGTTCGGCTTCGGCCGGATAGCGGGCGGCGACTCCCCGGGACGTCAGCAGGTCCAGGATTCCCAGCTCCCGGTCGCGCAGGCGTTCATCCACCCGGAAGGGGGCCATTCCGGCCAGTTCCGCGGTGTGCCGGGCCCGCAGGTACGGGGAACACCAGACGGATTCCGGCCGTTCGTCCGCGGGCAGGGACGCCAGCCAGGTGCCCAGCGCCACGGCCTGCCGTTCACCGTCGGGACTCAGCGGGACGTCCGGGTCCCGGAGCCCTACGTCGATCACTTCGGCTCCGGACTGCTGGGCGTAGGTCGCGGCGACGTTGCCGGCGCTCTCGCCGTGGCGGATGAGGATCAGTTCGATAGCACCCATCGTCCGACTCTACTCCCGGCCCCGCGGACGCCAAGCCTGCGGCGGCGAAGCGAGGCACTCGTCGGTCTTTCCGCCGCTGCAGCCATCCCCGGAGCCCGGGTTCTGCCGCCGCGATAAACTCGATCCGTGAGCACACATCTTCCCGAGCAGGTTTCTGACATCTTCGATCCCCGGCAGTGGAGGGTGGTTGGCGGCTTCGACGATTTCCAGGACATGACCTATCACCGCCAGGTGGAGCGCGACGCCGACGGCGCCGTCGTGCGCGACCTTCCCACGGTCCGGATCGCCTTCAACCGCCCGGAGGTCCGCAACGCGTTCCGTCCCGGTACCGTTGACGAGCTGTACCGGGCCATGGACCATGCACGGATGACCCCCGATGTCGCGACGGTGCTGCTGACCGGCAACGGTCCCTCGCCGAAGGACGGCGGGCATTCCTTCTGTTCCGGCGGAGACCAGCGGATCCGCGGCCGGGACGGGTACCGGTATGCAGATGGGGAGACCCAGGAAACCATCGACCCGGCCCGCGCCGGACGGCTGCACATCCTGGAGGTCCAGCGCCTGATGCGGACCATGCCCAAGGTGGTCATCGCCGTCGTCAACGGCTGGGCTGCCGGCGGCGGGCACAGCCTGCACGTCGTGGCGGACCTGACCATCGCTTCCCGCCAGTACGGCAAGTTCAAGCAGACGGACGCGACGGTGGGCAGCTTCGACGCCGGCTACGGTTCAGCGCTGCTGGCGCGCCAGATCGGGCAGAAGCGTGCCCGTGAGATCTTCTTCCTCGCCCGCGAGTATTCCGCCGAGGACATGGTGGCCATGGGCGCCGTGAACGAAGCCGTGGAACACGAGAACCTTGAGAAGGTGGCCCTGGAATACGCCGCCGACATCGCACGCCAGTCCCCCCAGGCGATCCGCATGCTGAAGTTCGCCTTCAACCTGCCCGACGACGGCCTGGCCGGCCAGCAGGTGTTCGCCGGCGAAGCGACGCGGCTGGCCTACATGACGGACGAGGCGGTTGAAGGCAAGGAAGCGTTCCTGGCCAAACGGGACCCGGACTGGTCCTCCTTCCCCTACTACTTCTAGGACGCCATGGAACTGCTTCCCGTCCACACTCCCGCCGGCTTCAATGCCGGTGATCTGCTGCCCCCGCTGGCGGCAGCGCTGGCCGGGGAAGGGCCCGCCGTTGCTCCGCACGCCGACCCGGCGCAGACCTTCACCGGGGAACTGACCAATGACGATGTCGCGCTGGTGATCAGTACGTCCGGCTCCACCGGAACTCCGAAGCAGACCATGCTCAGCACGGACGCACTCGCGGCCTCCTCGATGGCGACGGCGATGCATCTGGGCAGGGACGGCCAGTGGCTGCTGGCCCTGCCGGTCCACTACATCGCCGGCGTCCAGGTGCTGGTCCGCTCCCTGTTTGCCGGAACGGAACCGGTCCTGCTGGACACTGGTTCCCCTTTCAGCCCGGAAGCCTTTACGACGGCAGCCCAGGCGATGACCGACCGGACCCGGCTGACGTCCCTGGTGCCCACCCAGCTGCACCGGCTGCTCACGGATCCGGCTCCTGACACCCTGTCCGTGCTGCGCAGGTTCGACACGATTCTGCTCGGCGGCGCTGCCGCCAGCCCGGTGCTGATGGCCGAAGCCGCTGCCCTGGGGCTGAAGGTGGTGCGCACCTACGGCATGAGCGAGACCGCCGGAGGCTGCGTGTACGACGGCGTTCCGCTGCCCGGTGTCGAAGTGCAGGAGGACCAGGGACGGCTGTGGATCGCCGGGGACATGCTCGCCGACGGCTACCTCGGCGCCCCCGAACTCACCGCGGAGCGGTTCGCCTTCCACTCCGGCAAGCGCTGGTTCCGCACTGACGACACCGGGTCCGTTGCCGCAGACGGAACCGTATCCGTTTCCGGAAGGCTCGACGACGTCATTGTCACCGGAGGGGTCAAAGTCTCCGGCGCTGCCGTTGCCGCCGCGGCCGAGCAGCTCGCCGAGGTCCGCGAGGCAGTTGCCCTCGGGCTTGAGGACCCCGAATGGGGCGCCGTCGTGGGCATCGTCGTCGTCGGCTCCGTGGACGCGGACCTGCTCAGGAACACCATCCGCTCCGTCCTGGGTGCGCCGGCGGTCCCCAAGGTCGTCGTGGAACTGGAGCGGATGCCGCTGCTGCCCGGCGGCAAGACCGACCGCGTGGCCATCCGGAGGCTGCTCGCCGCCGCCCGCGGCTAGCCCCACTCGCCTCTCCTGTCATCGAGATGACAGAAAGTGCACGTCTCAGCGCTGAGACGTGCACTTTCTGCTATCTCGATGGGTTGGGGCGGCGTTTTCGCGCTCCCGGCGGCGGTGCGGGAGAATGAAGCTGGCCGGCAGGACCGCATCCTGGCGGCGGGCATCAGCCTAAGAAAGCCGACGAAGAAGGATTGACTGTGGCAACACCGGCGCAATGGTTCGAAGGAGCACGTCCGAGGACTCTGCCGATGGCAGTTGCCCCGGTGATTATCGGCACGGCAGCGGCGTATGATCTCGGAGGCTTCCGCTGGGTGAACGCCCTGCTGGCCGCCGTTGTGGCCATCCTCCTGCAGGTGGGCGTGAACTACGCCAACGACTATTCCGACGGCGTGCGCGGCACAGATGACAACCGGGTGGGCCCGCTGCGGCTCACCGGTTCCGGCGCGGCCGCGGCGAAGCACGTCAAGTACGCAGCTTTCGCCTGCTTTGGCGTTGCCATGGCTGCAGGCCTGGCACTGGTGGTCCTCTCGCAGGCCTGGTTCCTGCTGCTGGTGGGCGTGGGCTGCATCGCCGCTGCATGGGGCTACACCGGCGGGCGCAACCCCTACGGCTACATGGGCCTGGGCGACGTGTTCGTCTTTGTGTTCTTCGGGCTGGTAGCCACGCTCGGAACCACGTTCACGCAAGCCGGGCAGGTCAGCGGCGCGGCATGGGTTGGTGCCATCTCTACCGGCCTGATCGCCACGGCGCTCCTGATGGCCAACAACGTCCGCGACATTCCCACCGACCGCGAGTCGGGTAAACGGACCCTGGCTGTGCGCCTGGGGGACGACGCCGCGCGGATCAGTTACGTGATGATGCTCGCGGTGGCACTGCTGCTTCCGCTGCTGCTCGTGGGTGACTACCCCTGGGTGCTGCTGGTCCTGCTGCTGCTGCCTGCGTGCCTGATGCCCAGCTGGCTGATGCTTAAGGGCAAGAAGCGCCGCAGCCTGATCCCGGTCCTGAAGCAGACCGGGCTGATCAACCTCGGTTTCAGCGTGATTTACGGACTGGCCCTGGTGCTGACCCGCCTGCTGGCTTAGCACCGTCCCTCCCCGGCACCGGACGGTTTTGCACCAGCATGACGGTCAGCTGCCCAGCAGGCGGCGCTCGTGGGCGAAGGACACCAGCTGGATCCGGGTACGCAGCTCAAGCTTGTCCAGTACGTTCCGCAGATGGGACTTCACGGTGGCCTCGGAGACGAAAAGGTTCTGCGCTATCTCCTGGTTGCCCAGCCCCTTGGCTGCCAGCAGGAACACATCGCGTTCCCGCGCCGAAAGCACCGCTATTGCAGACAGGTCCGGTTCGCGCGGCGGCGCGCTGCGGGCCGCATGCTCGAACAGTGTGTGGATGGATCCCGGCGCAATCACGGAATAGCCCGTATGAACTGTCCGGATCGCTGCGAGGAGGAACTCCGGTTCGGCGCTCTTGAGCAGATACCCGCTCGCTCCGGCCTGGACGGCCTGGACTACCGCCTGGTCACGGTTGAACGTGGTCAACGCGATGATCCGCGGCGGTTCAGTGCCAGCACTTTCGGCTTCCGCGACGATCCGGCGAGTGGCCTCCACACCGTCCAGGACAGGCATCCGCAGGTCCATCAGGATAACGTCGGGGCGTTGTTCCGCGGCCAGCTGGGATGCCTGCAGTCCTTCTCCGGCGTCCCAGCTCAAGACCATGTCCTTCTGGCTCTCCACCAGCATCCGGATGCCGGCAAGGAACAACGGCTGGTCGTCGACCAGGGCTACAGAAATCCGGGTGTCCGGCTCAGGCATCTTTGTTCTCCCGTACCCGGCTGCCTAAGGCCAGCCCTGTTCGCTCCCCGGGTTCAGGTTTGCGTTGCTCCGGAACTTCCACCAGCGTCTCGGCCGGGCGGCTGTCCGCGGTTCCGTACGGGAGGAACAAAGTCACCCGGAACTGCTCACCGTCCGGACCTGCCGTAAGCCAGCCACCGGCCAGGTGGGCCCGCTCCCGCATTCCGGGGATCCCCCGGCCCGTCCGCACCTCATCCGCCTCTTTCGGAGTCCGGTGCGGGCGCTCCGGGTCCGAGGCCGCGTGCAGGGTCAGTCCCGGACCGCTCCAGTCGAAGTGGAGCCGAACGGCAGTACCGCGCCCGCCATGCTTCAGCGCATTGGTCAGGCATTCCTGCACGATCCGGAAGACAGCGAGCTGCTGGCCGCTGGAGAGCTCGATGGGCACTCCCGAAACTCCTTGACGGATTTCAAGGCTGCTGCGCATACCGCCAATCAGGCCTGCGATGTCATCCATCTGCGGCTGCGGTGCCCTCATCACCTCATCCCCGACTCCCTCGATCACCCGCTGGGCATCCACCAGCGCGCTCCGTGCGGATCCGGCGATGGTTTCCAGCGCCCTGATCACCGGCTCGGGCTGATCCTTCACCGAATAGCGAGCACCGTCCGCCTGCGCCGCTATGACTGCCAGCGAGTGTGCCAGGACGTCATGGAGGTCGCGTGAGATACGGGTCCGTTCCTGCTCCACTACCAAATCGATTTCCCGGTCCTTCAGTGTGGACTGCGCCAGCTCCCGGGCCCGGAAGAGGCTCCCGCGCTCCTGGACCAGCGCCAGCAGCAGGCCCACTGCGAAGCAGCCCGCGGCGATGAGCTCCAGCATGATGAACACCTGCGGTCCAAAGGCCGTCAGGGTGGTGCGGTCACCCATGTAGAGCGCCGGGAACCAGCCGGCTCCGTTTCCGTAGCGCCACGAGAGCAGCAGAAAGGTGACCACAGCAGCGAATACCGTGTTGGCGGCGAAGGCGATAATCCGGATTCTGCGTGTACAGGTCCAGGCGATAAGTCCCAGGGCCAGAAAGCTTCCAAGATAGACCGCCCAGTTGGTATGCGGAGGCGGCACAATCTTCAGCAGCTGGCCGGCCAGAAGCATCGCCGTCAAGGCGAGGGAAAGGACGGGCCAGCGGACTGCAACACCAATGGCGCCTGTCAGCACAAGCACGGGAAGAGTCTCATCCCAGAACATGGGCAGGAACCCAATCCTCGGGCCAGGACGGCCCGCGTTGACCAGGCACCACGTCACAAAGAAGACGCCGGCTGCGGCTGGAGCCGCCCAGCGCCGTGCGCTGGAAAGGATGGATTGCATAGCAGTAACCCTAGCGATGCTTAGGCATCCAAAGCGGGCAGGAACGCACGGCCCCGGATAATTCACACCTCAGGTGTATCCGATTCATCCCCAAAGCCAGTCCGGTAGGCATTCACCAGCGCGCATGCCTGGCCAGCGGTCCCGGCGTCGGGCATTGAATACACAAACCGCTGCCTAAAACCTGCCGTGACCACCAGCGCAGGCCCGCTTCGCATGATGAACCCGGTGCTGCCCCCGGTCAGCCGGTAGCCCCAGCCGCCGAAGTCCATGGCGTTGATATCCTCTACCGCCGCCGCCCGGATCTCCGCCTGAGACAGGGACATCAGTTTCCAGAACCCGCCGGCCAGTACACGGATGCCGTCGGGATCAATAACGATCTTTCCCTGGCAGAAGATCCACATCAGCGCCGCGGCCGGAATCCCCAGAAACCCCAGCGCCGGGACAATGAAGACCAGGCTCAGCGCCACCAGCGCACCGATGCCAAGGCTAAGGAGCCATTTGGCCGGCCCCATGGACACACCGATGACCAGCGGCTGGTGCGCCGCGGCTGCCTGGCGTGCGGCCCGGGTCAGCGGTGATTCTTCGTTTCCGGCGGCCTCATCCTGCGCGGAAGTCTCCCGGCTCTGCTGCCGGTCCGGCTCGGCGGGACGGTAAAGCCACCCGCAGATCCCGCCGGCCAAGACCGCCAGCACTACCGAGACCCAGATCACCGGGGCGGATGCCACGGCCTGCGCCGGGTTGCCGAGCCCCAGTTGGCCGGCGACGACGGCAACGGAAAGTCCGGTCATCGCCAGTCCGAGGGCGATGCCAAACCCGACACCGAATCGTGAAAGGGTCAAGGACGAGGCCCGGGCCGCGACTGCGAGCCCCGCGCACAGTGCACCGCTGCCGCCGCCGGCGAAGACGGCAATTGCTGCGTGGCCGGGCAAGGACATGTAGCCGTCCACGCCGTCGGGCCCCCAGTGGCTGGCCAGCGGATCAGGCAGGCGATCAGCAGCTGTCAACATCCAGGCCGCGGCCAGCAGGCCGACGATGATCGGTCCCGCCGTGACGCCGATGAGCCAGCGCGCGTTGTAACGCTTATCAGCTCCGGCCCTGCCCAGCGCAGTGTCGACACCCGTCTGCACGTCCATCCCCCATCGTCAGGTTCCCGGCGAGCGGCCGGGCAAAACAGTCCGACGACCCTAACAGAATCTGCGGGGCCGGTGGGGTTTCAGGGTACGGCTAGGAGTCCCGGGATTTGCGCGGCTTGCGGTCGGAGTCGATCGCCACGTCCGGATTGCTGTCCAGCATGGAGTCCTCGGCCGCCGAGTCATCCAGCTCTGCGCGGTTGCGCGACGGCGGAGTTTTTTCGCTGAAACGGCTCTGCAGGGTGACGGCGGCGGCGTCGCGCATATCGCGGAAGAACAGGTATGTGACGCACCAGGCCAGGACCGCTGCCACCAGGGCAGACAGCACGAGACCCAGCTGCAGGTACAGCCCTGCAACAAAGAAGACGGCCACCAGACCAAGGCGGAGAGCGGTAAATTTCCAGAAAGCCACGTTCCTATTCTACGGGCACGCCCGGACCAGGCCTCGCGGATCGGCGCGCAGCCGTGAAGGAAGTACCGCAGATTGCGTTGAACAGCACCCAGTCAGCCTCAAGCTGACTCCACTACACTGGGGTCATGCCCCGCCTCGTACTCCTCGGCGTCATCGTCGTCGCAGCCGTCATCATCTACGCAGTCATCGACTGCCTTATGTCCCGTGCCCACGAAGTCCGGAGCATTTCCAAACCTGCCTGGATCGCTGTGATTGTTCTGCTGCCGGTTCTGGGTGCCATTCTGTGGTTCCTCTTCGGCCGGCCCGGCCGCCGGCCGGAGCCCAAGCCCCGCGCACCGCGCCACCCCACTGCCCCGGACGATGACCCCGAGTTCCTCCGCAACCTGGAGATCCGCCGCCGTCAGAAGCAGAAGGAAGAAGAGCTCAAGCGCCGGGAGCAGGAAATCGCCGACCGGGAGAAGCGTTCAAAGCAGAACGACGACGAGAAGCCGAGCAGCAACTAGCTCGAGGCCCAAAGCAAAAGCCCCGTTCCATCCGGAACGGGGCTTTTGCTTTGCCCTGCTGTCTTTTCGTCCGCAGCGTTCCATGGCCGTCCGCCGGACGTACAATTCCTGCATCGCGTCGTGGAGGATGGCTCCCCGGGGCCTGGGATCTCCCCTTTTCCTCGGAAGGGAGCAATCACATGACCGACAGCCCTGATGCCGGAGGGAAGGCCACGGCGGCCTCCCCGGGAGAGCCTGCCGGGAAACGGCGGCCGGACATTGGCCCTATCTGGGCCGGATTGATAACGGGCGGGCTGGCCCTGGTCGGCACGGCCATCGGTATTGGCGTCAGCGGCCAGCAGGAGCGCGAAAGCTTCCTGCGTAATGAACGGCTGGACAGGTACTCCTCCCATGCCAGCGCAACACAGATCTTCCTGCTGGACCTTGACACATGGGCCGCAGCTGCAGAGTTCCAAAGCGATGGTGAAGCGCAGGCACGGGCCGACGCCGAAGAGTCCTACCGGACAGCCGTTGAAGCAGCCTGGGATGTCCGCCTTATCGCGCCTGCCGAAGCCGAAGAAATAAACCAGCTCATCGCCCAAAAACTCGATAGCGCCTACGCCGTCCTGGCGAACGGATACAGCGAGGGAGAGAGCGATGAGCTGCAGGACCTGGGCGCTGAAGTGAATCGACTCGTCTCAGACCTGGCTGAGCACGCCAGTACCGGAATCCGGCCGTCCGGGCCCGCCGGGGAACACCAGCTGTCCCTGACCGGAGGTGACGGGGACATCTACACCTGTGAGCGGGCACCGTGAGCTGCTGAAAACCCCGCCCCGGCCGAAGCCGGAACGGGGTTCTGCGAAGGCCGGGAGCAGGGCGGAGGCGCAATCCCCGGCCGCTCGAAGGCAGGGACTAGACGCCGGAGTAGCTGTGCAGGCCGGCGAAGTAGACGTTCACGATCGTGAAGTTGAAGACCACGCAGAGGTAGCCGACGATCGAGAGCCAGGCGGCGCGGGTGCCGGTCCAGCCGCGGGTCGCGCGGGCGTGCAGATAGCCGGCGTAGACAACCCAAATCACGAACGTCCAGACTTCCTTGGTGTCCCAGCCCCAGTAACGGCCCCAGGCCTGTTCGGCCCACACTGCCCCGGCCATCAGGGTGAACGTCCACAGCACGAACGCGACGGCGTTGATCCGGTAGGAGAAGTTCTCCAGTGACTGGGCGGACGGAACGATCTTCAGGAACGCCAGGCGCTCCTTCCCGCCTGCCCGGACCTTGGCCTCGCGGTCGGCCTGCAGCAACTGCAGGACGGACATGGCGAAGGTCAGCGTGAACAGCGCCGAAGCAATGACGGCAACCGACACGTGGATGATCAGCCAGTAGCTCTGCAGTGCGGGAATGAGGTGGCCTACCGGGGTCGGGAAGCCGATGGTTGCAGCCATCATCATGATCAGGACCAGACCCAGAACGACGGTACCGAGGAAACGCAGGTCCCGCCGCAGCAGTACCAGCAGGAAGATCACGGAAACCACCAGGGCCCCGGTGGTGCAGAACTCGTACATGTTGCCCCACGGCACACGGTGCGCCGCCATGCCGCGCATGACGACGGCGGCAGCATGGATCAGTGTGCCAAGCACCGTGAGCGCTACAGCGACCCGGGCAGCGTTGCGGCGCACACCGGTGTAGCCCATGGCATCGTCGGCCGTGACGGCTTCGCCGCCGCCCCACTGGCGTGCCGATCCTTCAGGGCCCGCAGGAGCTCCGGAGGTCGCCATGACGCGCTGCGCCGGTGCGGCGTGTGCAGCCTTCTGGTCGATGGCATTCAGCGTCTTGCTGCTCTTGGCCAGGTCCCAGGTGAACGCAAGGAACGCCACCGTATAGGTAAAAGCGGCGAGCAGCATGAAGAGATCGCTGTACTCCGCAAGTTGGTAGTCGATGGAGGGCATTAGGAGTCCTTACCTGTTTCTTCCGTGCGTCCGGCCTTGCCGGCCACTGATGCGTCAGCCAGGTCGCCCGGGCCTTCCGCCTGTGCTGCGGCGGGTCCGCCCGCCAGCCACTTCTTTTCGAGCAAACCGCGCAGGGCCCCGGCTTCGGCTTCGAGGCGCGGATCCTCGCCCCGGGCGAGCAAACCGTACTCGACCATTATGCTGCCATCCCCGCTCGCCCCTGTACGCACCCACACCCGTCGGCGGGCGAGGAACAGCGAGGCGGAGAGCCCGGCCAGGCTGAGTACCGAAAAGATCAGCACCCCGGTCTTGGCCGGATCGTAATGGATGTCCAAGGCCGCGTAGCGCAGCAGCCCGTCGAAACTGATCGATCCCTTGCCCTCAGGCAGGTCATAGATCTGGTTCATGCCCAGCACGATTCCGCCGGCATCCAGGTCCCTGTTATTCAAGGGCGTGAGGTCATCGGTATCGAGGACAAAGACATTGCTCGGGACACCGTCGTCCAGGCCCAGGTCGCCGTAATAGGAGTTCAGGTTCAGCTGCGGGTTGACCGGATCGGGATCGCCGGAGAAAGCGACACCCTCAGGGTCCAGCATGGCGGTCGGCAGGAAGAACCCGACAAACCCGAGCTGGTCGGGCTTGGCATCCGGTGCCTTGATCACCATCAGCGAGGTGTAGACGCCGTCTGTGGGGACGCCGACCACCGGGCCCTGGAAGGCGATGTCTCCGGCGCCGTCGCGCACCGTGACCACCGGCGCGTAGCCATTGCCCACCAAGTAGACCTTGGTCCCGCCGATGCTCAGCGGCTTGTTGACCTTCAGCGTCTCGGACCGCGGAGCCTCATCGGGGTCTTCCTGCACAGTGACACTGGCGGTGAAGTCCAGCGGCTGGACGTTGCCGTTGGCCTGGCGGTCGAAGGTGACGTCGAAGTCGTCCAGGGTCAGTGAGTACGGGGCCAGCTGGGACTCGGAGAAGTTGGTGCCGGGGCTGAAGGTGTCATAACCCACGAGGGTATTCACGAAGGTGTCTCCCTCAACCACCACGCGCTGGCCGTTGTAGCCCACCAGTCCGCCGACCGCCACAGAGGCCAGGACCCCGATCAGCGACACATGGAACACCAGGTTGCCGGTCTCCTTGGCGAAACCTCGTTCGGCGCCAACGGAGGGACGGTCTGAATCCAGGTCACGGGCCTCCACCCGGTATCCGCGCTTGCGGAGGACCTGGGCGGCGTCGCGGGCGGCCTGCGCGGCGGTGAGGCCGGTGCCGGCTGGAACCACCATGGTTCCATATTCCGGAAGCCTCGAAAGCTTCGTGGGAGTCCTGGGGGGCTTGGAACGCAGCGCCTTCCAATGGACCTTGGCACGCGGAATCACACAGCCGATCAGGGAGATGAAGAGCAGCAGGTAAATGGCCGAGAACCAGATGGAGGAGTACACATCGAACAGCTGGAAGCGGTCCAGCCATGGCCCCGTGCCCGGGTTGTCCTGGATGTACTGCGTGACAGCCGCGGGATTGGCCGGGCGCTGCGGGAAGAGCGAACCCGGCACCGCCGCCACTGCCAGCAGCAGCAGGAGGAACAGCGCCGTGCGCATGCTCGTGAGCTGGGTCCAGGCCCAGCGCAGGGTGCCCAGCAGGCCGAGGGAGGGAAGCGCGACGTCGTCGGCTTTCTTTTTCCCCGGCGTGCCGGCAGGCGGCGTGGTTGCGTTGGCAGACGGCGCGCTGGAGGGCGGTGTCTGCGTCTCTTCGCTGTCCGGTTCAGGTTTCAACTGGTTCTCATTGTTCTGTGGAGTCGGGTTCCGGCCGGCGGGAGGCCGGAGTCTCTTGCAGGGACATGCTCATCAGATGGGCAGGGTGACACTATCCAACCAGCCTTGGAGCTGGTTGATCCAAACATTCCAGACCCCGGTGACCATCAGCAGGCCGAGCGCGATCAGCATGCCGCCGCCAAAACGCTGCAGCGCAAGCCGGTGGCGGCGGAAGAAACCCAGTGCGCCCATCCCCCGCCGGACTCCGAGGGCAATCAGCAGGAAGGGCAGTCCCAGGCCGAGGCAGTAGACGAACGTGAGCACTGCCCCCTTGGCCGCCGAGGCATCGTCCCCGGAAAAAGAGAGCAGCTGGACTGCGGAGAGCGTAGGCCCCATGCACGGTGCCCAGCCCAGACCGAAGGTGATGCCCAGCAGGGGTGCGCCCCACAGCCCGGCGGGCGGCCGTGCCTCGATCTTGCGGTCGCGCTGGAACCAGGACAGCCCACCCATGAAGATCACGCCCATCAGGATGATCAGCACACCCAGGACCTGCGGTATCCAGGCCTGGTCCGGCCCCCGCAGCCATGCCCCGAGCTGTCCGATCCCGGCTCCAATGGCGACGAAAACCACGGAGAACCCCAGGATAAACAGCGCTATGCCCGTGAGCATCCGCCCCCGGCGCTGCTTTTCCAGGTCAATACCCGTCAGCCCCGTCACGTATCCCAGGTACCCGGGCACGAGCGGCAGCACGCAGGGGGAAAGAAAGGAAACCAGGCCCGCCAGGACCGCTACCGGGATAGCCAGCAGCATCGACCCGTTAAGGATCGTTTCGGCGAAGACGTTGGCGGCCGGCAACGCGGCGGGAAGCAGGGGCGGCACGGTTACGCAGCCAGCGCGTCGCTGATCAGGGTCTTAAGTGTTCCCTTTTCAGCCAGGCCCAGGATCCGCGCAGAAACCCGGCCTTCACGGTCAAGCACCAGTGTTGTGGGCACAGCCTGCGGTGGTACGTAGCCCGTCATCGCGAGCAGCACGTCCCCGTTGCGGTCCTCGAAACTGGGGTAGGGAATGGCGAAGTTCCGTTCGAAGGCTTCCGCCGTCTTGGCCTCGTCGCGGATATTCACGCCGTAGAAGCGGGCGCCTTCGGGCGAGAACTGCTCATGGAGTTCCACGAGGTCCGGAGCTTCCTTGCGGCACGGCGCACAGGCTGCGTACCAGAAATTGAGGACGACGACGTCGCCCGCCCAGTCCGCGTTGGTCACCGTGGTGCCGTCAAAAAGGGTCCCGGACAGTTCAACGGGCTCGCCGCGTTCGGAGACTGCATATTCCGTGACGGACCCGTCGCCGGCGATGTAGTTCTTGTTGTCTCCGGCTTTGGCCTGGGCGGCCAGCGGATCCTCAACCGTGCACCCGGCCAGGGCGGCGGCCAGCGGCACGCCTACGGCCAGCCCGGCACCAATCCGCAGGAAGGACCTGCGGCGCATGGCATCGGCGTGGTTGTCGGTCTGAGGTTTCTTCACGGATTTTCCAGCTTTCATCGCGGCAGGGGACGGCCACTTCTACAACGCGTAGTAATTGTATTATGCGCCCGGGATGTTCGCTGCCCCGGGCAGCAGGTCCGCCGAGGGCTCCGCATAACGGACGCCGGAAAGCACGTCGCCCTCGAAATCGAGGGTGGTGACGGAGGTCAGCGTGCATTCCCTGTTCCGCGGGTCGTGCCACAGCCGCCGCCCCTCAGCCGCCAGCCGAGTGACCCAAATCGGCAGCTGGTGGCTGACGAGCACGGCTTCTGCGCCGTCGCCGCCTGTTTCCAGTGCTCGGATCCGGGCGTCCTGCACGGCAGCCATGACGCGGTCCACCTGCTGGACGTAGGGCTCACCCCAGGAAGGCTTCATAGGATTCCGCAGCAGCGGCCAGTAGCGCGGGCTGCGCAGCCGGCTCTTCACCCCGGAGAGTCCCTCGAAACGGTTTTCGGCTTCGAGGATCCGCTCGTCGGTCACGATTTCCAGGCCCAGGGCAGCAGCGATGGGTGCGGCCGTTTCCTGCGCCCTGGTCAGCGGAGAGGCAACCAGGTGCACCAGTTTGGCGCCGTCGTTCTTCTGCGACTGGAAGTGGGAGGCGGCGCGGCGGGCCATCTCCTGGCCCAGATCGGAGAGATGGAACTCAGGCAGGCGTCCGTAGAGGACACCGTCCGGGTTGAAGACTTCTCCATGGCGGACGAGGTGGATCGAAGCACGGGACATGATTCCAAGTCTCGCAGACACGCCGGGGAAGATTAAATCTCCACAAACAGTTGAACCTTTGAGTTTTATGTGCCAGACTCAATGCAATTGCATCTAAAAGTCGGGCAGGCAACGGCCGCCCGGCGATCCACGACAGGAGTGACACCACCATGATCCCCACCGGACTGAACGCAGGCACCTGGAACCTCGACGCTTCCCACAGCGAAGTCGGCTTCACCGTACGGCACGCCGGCATCAGCAAGGTCCGCGGCAACTTCGACAAGGTCTCGGCTGTCCTCGAGGTCGGCGAGTCCCTGGCCGGCTCCAAGATCTCCGCGACGATCGATTCCTCGTCCTTCAACTCCAACGACGCCAACCGCGACGCCCATGTCAAGGGCCCGGACTTCTTCGACGTCGAGCAGTTCCCCGAACTCACGTTCACCGCCACCAACGTGGAAGGCTCGGGCGAAAGCTACAAGCTCACCGGCGACCTGACCATCAAGGGCATCACCCGCCCCGTGACCCTGGACGTTGAATTCAACGGTGTGGCCGTTGATCCCTTCGGCGCCACCCGCGCCGGATTCTCCGCAACCACCTCGATCAGCCGCAAGGAATTCGGCCTGACCTGGAACGCCGCCCTCGAGACCGGCGGCGTGCTGGTCGGCGACAAGGTAACCATCAACGTGGACGCTGCGTTCGTCGCCGCTTAGTCCGGGTCACTGAGTCGCAGTGCAGGAGCCGTGGACCGGAACCCCCGAGGGCTGTTCCGGTCCACGGCTGTTTAATCCACAGTTTCCCCGCCTACGACGGGAGACTGCCTGCGCGCCGGTGCCGCGCCAGTGCCCCGGCGATAGACTTGTCACCTGACTTCGCAGATGGGCACTCTTCCCTGCCGGCATCCGCCGGCAGGCACCAAACGGCAGGCGGGCCCCATGACTACTCCAAACGTCCCCGATCCCAACGATCCTGACGCTCCGCAGGAGACTCCCCCTCCGGGCGCCGCAGAGGACGGACAAGATCGCCAGCAGCCGCGCTACGGGCAGTACAGCAAGCCGGAACAGCCATCCACTCCGCCGCATGCCGGGCAGGAAGACGGTCACGCTGACCCAGCCGGCCCGCAGGGCGGACAGTACGGGCAGGCGGGACAGTACGGGCAGCAAAGCCAGTACGGGCAGCCCAACCAGTACGGGCAAGGCGGGCCGTACGGACAGCCAAGCCAATATGGGCAGATGCCCGGCCAGCCACAGTATGGCCAGGGACCTTACGGATATCAGGCTGCCCAGCCTTCGGGCTACGCCTCGCCTGCCGGAACAGGGTCACCCAGGGGTCCTGCGCCGCGTGAGGTTCAGCTTGGCTTCTGGCTCATCATCGCGGCCGGTGTCCTGTCCTTCATCAGTAACCTGCTGACGTCCCTGAACCTGCCGAACCTGCTCTCCGCCGAACAGACGCAGATGCTGCGGGACAGCGACATCGACCTTCAGGACGCCAGCGGCTTCCTGATCACCTTCTCGGTGCTGGTGGGGCTGATCGGACTGGGACTGTATGTGCTGATCGCCTTCTTCGTTCGGCGCGGACACAATTGGGCCCGGATCGTGGGCACCGTCTTCGCCGCGTTCTCGGTTTTTGGGCTGCTGGTGTCCCTTCCGACCTACTTCGCTTCGCCGCTGGGACTGCTGTCCCTGGTCGCCACGCTGGCCGGAATAGCCGGGATCGTGATGCTCTACCTCAAGCCGAGCAACCCCTACTTCCAACGGCACGACTACAACCCCTACCGCCCGTACTAGCCGGCGTCATAAATCTTGGCTGCTCCGGCACCGGTTCGCCTTTTAGGTGGTCACACCGGCAGCTCCTGAGCGTAGCGTTAGCTCCCCTACCGAGAGCTGACAGCCTCCCGGCAGGAGCACTGTTTTCCGGTCTCTTGAAGGCGGCGACGACTATGACCCCACCTCCCGAAGCCCCCAATTCCCCCAAAACCGGTTCCACGTTTCTTTCCCGCCACTTCCATCTATCCGTCCGGCACCTTGGGCTCCACCGCCTGGCGGCAAGGCCGTCCCGGACAGGGTGGCCGACGCGCGGTTCCGCCGGGGAAATGCCGGATGCACCTGCACCGGCAGCATCCCCCGCACCGAAGATGGCAACGGCAGCGCCCCCGGACGCCCCTGCACGTGCGGGCGGCGAGCGTCCGGCGAAGCGTCCTTCGCCCCAGCCAGCTGCCAAGCTGCCGCCCCGGCCGGGCCCGGGGCCCGGGCCCCCCCCCCCCCCCCCCCCCCCCCCCCCCCCCCCCGCAACACCCCCCCCCCCCCCCC